>DAOWNP010000195.1 GCA_030642545.1 Desulfobacteraceae bacterium
ATAAATAATTTCACTGCGTTATCGGTCGGAGATATACGATTAGTATTATCTCCTCTCTCTATCCTTGTGCCAATTTTTAAAATCAGATAATTATGTAACAATCTATATTTCATGGTTCATTAAAAAAAGCACCTATTGCATCAATCCATTGACTGTTGTCATTTGAACTTAATAACAAATTAAAACTACCCGTAGCATATTCAAGTTGTAAAATATCACTTAAAAAAGCATAAAAAGAATTTTCCCATAAAAGCCTTGCAACTATTGTTGTATTTTGTGCATCAATAAGGTCAATTACTGATACTACTCCCTTTTCATAAGAGTCTGTAATAAGCTTAAAGTTTTTTTCAGCAGCTTCAAATCCATCTTTTGAAAGTTTTATAACAGGATATGATTTTTCCACATTAATCATAGCAGAATATATATTCTCCTCAATAATACTTTCTATATATTTACGCTGATTATAAAGGGATGATATTTCATATTTTGCCTGTTTTACAGATGCTTTTTTATAACCTCCTGAAAACAAATTCAAATCAGCCTTAATTCCAATTTGCCAGTCCGTATCATTGTTTTCAGGAAACCCTGCATTATCAAGAAAAGGCAAAGAGCTTTTCTCATTTTCAACAAATCTTTTGTCAAAGCCACCAAATAAAGATACAGAAGGAGTATAAAACATTCTTTTACTCATAGAATAAATACGTTTTTTAGATAAAATTGCAAAATCTATACGTTTTAACAATGGATGTTGTACAATTCCTTTACTCAACATATTTTTAACAAGTTTATCTATTTTTTCAGGATCATCCATAACTTTTGAGATACTGTTTTCTTTATCTGTAAACAATGACTCTTTGTTACAAACAGATGCTGCAGTAAATTCATCTGTATAAGATCTTTGTAAAAGATTTTTCATTTTAAGCTTTAAAATGTTAAAATTGGCATTTGCATTTAAAATCAATTTACGGGAATTAGCTATTTTAGTCTCCAGCCGAAAGACTTCTGCAGGATTTCCAACACCAATTTTTCTGCGATTTTCAGCCCTTTTTAAATTAGACCAACTCAGGTTAAGATTGTCTTTCTGGATTTTACAGATTGATGCGGCTTTTAATATATTTAAATAGGTTGCTGCTGTTTTATAAATAATATTTAATTCTTCTATTTCCAGATCCATTTGTGCTGATTTATATAACTGTTTCATCACGGCATAATTGGTTATTGCCAAATCATCATAAATAATTTGACTAACCTGTGCTTTAATACCTGCCGTTTGCTCAGCAAACATACCAAAACTTGCACTGGCTCTATCTGAATCTATGTTTAAACCATACGCTGATATATCAAATCTTGGTAAAAGTACGCTTTTTGCCTGTTTTTCTATTTGCTTATTTACTCGTACATTATCTTTTTCTGTTTTGATAGTTAAGTTGTTTCTTAAAGCTTCCCTTACTGAATCAGAAATAGAGATACTATCTTTTTTTTCCTTTTCTTTATATACAAGATCTGCCTGGGTTATCATTCGCCAATTAGGCCGAAAGCCTATCATTTCAGCAGAAATCATATTAACACTTAATTTTTTACTTACAGTTTTTTTTGTATCCGGACGAAGTTGTTTTTTATCAAGAAGAAATTGCTGAATCTCAAGAGCTGTTTTTCTTGCATGACGCTTACTGCTAAACCCTGCAGATGTTGCCAAAAACACTCCTTTTTCTACCTCATCTTTACCCCATACAGAAAAACATGGTATTTTATTTTTATTTAAATCTAAAACAAAGCTTGTAAATTCTTTTTCTGAGAACCTTAAAAGTGGCATAATCAATACTGCATCAAACTTATTATTTGATTTAACAGACACACTTTTGGCATTAAAACCAACCTGTTTATAAATTATTTCAATACCTGACTGTTTTGTTATAATTTTTATTCTATCTTTTCTATAAGGATTCATTTTTGCAAATAAGCTATCTTCTATAATACATAACCGATTGAAGTTTATGACTTTTTTAAACTCTTTGATGCTCTCTGATATGTTTTCAAGGGATGTTACCATGCACCTTATTATATTTCCTTTACTGATCAATTTATATTTATCAGGCTGAAATTGATCATCTACAACACTGGAAAATTTTCTGCTGTTTTTATCAGGCAGGGATTGATCATCTATAACACAAAGAGGTTTTCTAATATTTTTATCAGGCTGGAATTGATCATCTATAACACAAGAAAATTTTCTGACATTTTTATTAATATGTAAATCACTGTTTATTACTCGGTTAAAACAGAAACCTGCCTGAGCTTTAATCAAATCATAAGGAATAAAAACAGGTTTTGCTGTATACTTTTTACTTAGTACATAATCTGATGCAAGTAACCCGGCAGTAATAATAATATCTACATCTGGATCTGATAATAATTTTTCAACTCCATCTTTAATTGATTTTACTGACCATCTACCACTTACTCTTTTAGCAGAAGGAAATATTATATTAAATTCTGGAGATAGCAAATCTATTATTTCTTCTTCAAGCACATCTGTATTAATTGATAATCGCGATAAATATCCATCTGTTATAACCCCAATTCGTACAGTTGGCAAAACAGATGCAGATAAATCAGAAACAAAAACAAAAACAAAAATATACAATAAAATAGTAAAAACATTCTTTTTCATTATCAATGATATTTCTCATTTATTAATTTTACTCAGTGGTGTTCGGTTAGGAAACTGCAGGAAACAAATACAGACAAAATACGGAAAGATTCTAACCGGACACTACTGAATTTTACTGGTTTATTATAAAATTATTTAAAAACATATCAGGAAGTTTGAACAACTATTACTATTTATATCAGAAGTATTTTTTTTTTGCAACTATAGAACAAAACCTGCTTGTATTCACTTCACCCTTTTTTATATCTTTAAAATTTCATTTTATACCTTTACATTTTTTTTATATATTAGTATTCTATAAATCATTATTTTCTTTTTTTACTCTATTTTTTTTATCCTGTTTTTTTTTACAACATATAAATATAAAAATATTATGAATACAAAACCTTTAATGGAAAAACTGGCTGAATATGGCTTGTGTACAAAAGCTGCTTATAATGCCGAAGCTTTTTCACGAAATTTTGGACTTATAAGTAGTCATGAGCAGGAAACAATATCAAATTCACGAATTGCAATTCCTGGTATGGGAGGCGTTGGCGGTGTTCATCTTATTACTATGGCACGAACAGGAATTGGTAAATTTAATATTTCTGACTTTGATATTTTTGAACCTGCTAATATTAACCGGCAATTTGGTGCAAAAGTCAACACTTTTGGTAAAAACAAATTAGATGTAATGGAAGAACAAGCCCTTCAGGTTAATCCCTATTTAAAAATCAATAAATTCTTAGAAGGAATTAATAAAACAAATATAGATGCTTTTTTAGAAGATGTTGATATTATTATAGACGCAATTGATTTTTTTGAATTCGAAACAAGAAGAATGATTTTTAATAAAGCAAGAGAAAAAGGCATTTACGTTATTACAGCAGGTCCCATAGGATTTAGTTCAGCTATGCTTATCTTCTCTCCATATAAAGGAATGGGATTTGATGAATATTTTGACATTTTTTCAGAAATGACATTAAATGAAAAATATATTGCCTTTGCCATAGGACTCACTCCAAGACCTGCTCATTTAAAATACATGAATATGTCAAAAATAGATTTAGAAAACAAAGCAGGTCCATCTCTTGGACTTGCCTGCCAGATATGCTCCGGAATGGCTGCTGCTGAAGTTTTGAGAATAATTTTAAATAAAAAAAAGATAAAACCTGCTCCATATTTTTTCCAATTTGACCCTTTTACACAAAAATACCAAAAAGGCAAACTCTATATGGGCAACAAAAACCCTGTTCAAATACTTAAAAGGAAAATAGCATTTAAAAGATTTTTAGACAAAAAACCTCAAACCCCAATACATGCACCTGCTTTTCCAAAACAGACCAAAACAGATAAAATATCTGAGTCTGAAATAGATTATATTTTACAAGCAGGTATTATGGCACCTTCAGGTGATAATGCCCAACCATGGAAATTTTCTTTCCAAAACAGCAAAATTGATCTTTATATCAACCCTCTTGCTGATAAATCTTTTTTCAATGTTTTCCAAAAAGCGTCTTTAATTTCACTCGGAGCTGTAATAGAAAACATGAAACTTGCAGCAAAATCGCTATCTATTACCTCAAACATCACATACAAAAACACAAAAGGTTACAATGCTCCTTTTGCAACAATAGATCTTGTACGAAAAAATATTAATCCTGATTCCCTTGCAAATTTTATCTGGAAAAGAAATACAAACAGAAAACTTTATAATAAAATACCTCTTAACAACTCTGTAATATCTGATTTTAACATTGCAATAAAAGAGTTCCCAAAGGCAAAACTTCAAATTATAACAGACAAAGACAAACTTAAAAAATTAGCCCGACTGATTTATCTTGTTGATACAATCAGGTGTGAACACCGCCCTCTTTTTGAACATTTAAACAAAATGATACGCTTTACACAAAAAGAAGCTGAAGAGAAAAAAGACGGTCTGCCTCTTAAAAATCTTGAAGCAGGCAAGCCAGGTGAGCTGTTTTTAAAAGCTTGCAGATCATGGCGCGTAATGAATATGTTAAATCACACAGGTTTGGGTAAAATGATCTCTCTTGTTTCTTATCAGGGAATAACAAGTGCTGCTGCTGCTGCTCTTTTATTTGTTGATGAAAATAAAAACCAGGATTTTATTTATGGGGGACGTGCCTTAGAAAGAATATGGCTTACAGCCACACAAAAGGGAATCTCTTTTCAGCCAATGACAGCTATAACACTATTTTGGACAAGATGGCAGCAAGAGGCAGGTAAAAACTTTTCAGAAAAACATAATAATCTCTTAAACAACTTATGGACACAATACAGCTCTATATTTAAAAAAGTGGACTTTTCAAAAAACGGACATATCATGCTTTTTAGAATCGGTTATGCAGATAATATTTCCTGTAGAACGAGGCGCAAAGATTTAAAAAACTTTATGATATAAAACTTGAGAGTCTAAAGTTCTTTTAAGTCATTGATATTATAAGTGTTGGTTCATTCTTGCCGTCATTCCGGCGAAAGCCTGCATCC
>DAOWNP010000315.1 GCA_030642545.1 Desulfobacteraceae bacterium
TCAACATTAAGAAAACTGGCACATGAAATTAAATATGCCGGCAATGAAATTTTTAAAAAAGATCTCAATGATATAAAAAATATTAAAGATATTGTTTTTGAAACATCTGCACAAGTAAACAGTGTAATAGAATTAGTACAAAAAAAATTAGCTGTAAAAAGGGAAGAGCTTCAAAAAGTATCAATTGGGAAAAAAATATCGTCAGCTTATGGTAAATAACAGTATGAATTTTGTGTTTTTATAAATGGAATAAGAGTAATAAAAAAAGGGTAAAAAAAATGGATGCAACAGGTGTAACAACCCAGGTGTCAGGAATTAATACTTCGAATTATGTTTCTAATACAAATTCTAATACAAATAAAGATGGACAGACTCAGTCAAATATAGAAAAGAATGAAAATGTAAAGAGTACAGATAATACAAAAAGAGTTGATGATGTAAAAGGAGCAGATGATACAAAAGAGCTTCAAAATAAAGCAGAAAAGAGAAGAGAAGAAGAAAAAGAAAAAAAAGAAGTTGTAAGTGAAGTATTTTTAAAAAATCTGAAAGACAATGTTGAGATAATTCATAAAATAGGGCTTAATTTTACTCTGCACGATTCAACAGGAAAAACAATGGTAAAAGTTATGAATAGAGACACAGATGAACTGATAAGAGAAATTCCATCTGAAGAGTTTTTGGATTTTGCTGCCAAGATGGATGAATTTGTCGGGCTTCTTTTTGATAAAAAAGCATAAAAAAAATTGAATAGGATTGGATTTTAATATATCGTATTCTAACTGATGAACTGTTTTTAGAAAGAACTGTTTTACATTCTGATTTGTTCAAAAAGTAATAAAAAAAGTAAAAATGAATATTTTTTACGAAACTCTTTTAATAAAACTTCCAACTGCTCTGTAAATTCTTTCAGAATTTTTTCCAAGTAAAATACCATGTCTGTCAAAATTGTAAACAAAGATCTCTTTGTCTTCAGATCCAAGCTGCTGAAACAACTGCCATGTTCCTTTTATATTAACAACAGGGTCATTTTGTGCCTGAATTATTAAAGATGGAAGGGTGATGGCAGATAGTTTTGCTCTCAGGCTTTCCATTAGTTTTTCAAGCTCAATTATTCCTGAAACAGGATTTTTCAGATAGTTTATTTCAGGGTGTTCAGGGCTATTTTCTATAAACTCTTTTTTTATACTGTCTATTTTTATTTTAGTCATAAACTTGTTCCAAAAATTTAAAAAAGGAGCAAAAACAATTTTGTTATCCATGAGTTTCATGGGAGGTGATATGGCAAATACTCCTGCAATATCAAAAATTTGTGATGCAATATACAGTGCTATTCCGGCACCTGTTGAAAAGCCGCCGATAATTATTTTATCACATCTGTTTTTAAGCATTACATAGCCTTCTTCTACTGATTCAATCCAGTCTATATAAGATCTTTCCGCAAGATCATAATAAGATGTTCCATGACCTTTTAATCTCGGAACACAAACCCAAAACCCCATTTTACCAAGATATAATGCAAGCTGTTTTACTTCAAGAGGGGCTGCAAGATATCCGTGTATAAGTACAACTCCTACAGATGTTGAATCTCCCTTTACAACAAATGGTTCTCCTGTGATTTTTGATTTTGATTCGTCTTTATTGTAGTAAATTTTGTAATCTTTTTCAAAATCAAACCTGGATTTAGAATAAAGCTCTTTATATATAAGGTGTTTTGTTCTTATTTTAGAATAATGCGCTATTTTTATTAGTTTATCGTGTAAATTAAAAAGCGATTCTGATTCATTTGCTATTACAGCAACAGGATTTTCTATTCTTGCTTTATGAAATTTTTGGGGAGCAGTTAAGAGGTTTGTTTTTATTATGAGATTATCCTGTTTTTTTATAACCCCCTTTTCAACAGCAAGGGCGATAAAATTTTCATATTTTTTATATCTGTCGTTAGTAAGAAGGTGGATTTGGTTATCTAAAAGGCTGGTGTGTCTGTTTATTGCTTCTTTTTCAAAATCAATTGTGGTTGCAGCAAGAAAAACCTTTTGTTTGAAATCCGTTTCAGTGATTGTATTTTGAGGTGTGTTTATAAGTATTGATGCAAACAAATGGTCGTGATTTACAGTAGTTCTGTTGTATATAGATGACATATAGCGATCCATGATGTTTTTTGCTGCAAATTTCATCATTTTTTTTGAAGCTATCTGGTCATCAAAATTGATTCTGTTTATAGAAGCAATATCTTTTTTTATTACTTTGCTTTTCATGTATTGACTTATATTTATTGGTTCTCCAAATCTTATGTCAATATCAACTCCAGACAAAAACATTGTCCCTTCTGTCATAAGTTCTTCTATAGTTCGTTTTTTAATCCCTTCAATAAAATTTTTAACAAAATTGCTTATAATATTTTCTCTCGCACGTATAGGATAGTAAGTTATATTAATCGGAATAATATATACAGGATCAGAAAGAATTTTTTCTGCTGAATCTATATTATATTTTGATAAAAGTCTTTTTGCTTCATATGTATATTTTTCATTCATTAATGTGATTCTTTGTCTGTAAAACTCAGTTCGCAGGGCAAGTGATGCTGCTCCTGTATGTGGCGGGTGATAGCCTCCTGAGTGTTCTATCATATAATTTGGCTTGTTTTTTTTAACTTTATCAAAAACCTGTTTGGTTTTAACCATTCTGCCTTCAGGATAAATTATCCAGGAAGCTTCTCCAGTTAGCAGTGTTTTAACCATAAGCAGATCACGGTCAGGATCTTTAGTTGAAACAGCACCTAAAGATTCAAGAAAATTACCAAGTCCGCCTTCAAACAAGCTGTAATCAGCAAGAGACCATATGGGAATATTGGTTGCTTTATATATCAGGTATGGAAGGAAAAGAGTTTCGACTCTTGTAAAATGGTTTATTACAAATATCAACGAGCCTTTGGGAATATTATTTTGCCCGTGGATATGAAATCTGGCATTTGATAGTCCTGTTATGGCTTTTATAGCAAGGTTTGTTGTTAAGTATGCATATCTGTTCATTTTATTTATTTTAAGGGCATGGTTTTGATTGACATCTAATGAATGATATTATAACCAGCCCTTATTTTCTGTATAATTGTAAAAAAATAAAAAA
>DAOWNP010000310.1 GCA_030642545.1 Desulfobacteraceae bacterium
AAAATCACAAAAACATCAAAAGAGCCAGCTATTCCATCTGTTTTTGGAGTTTTCAGATCAAACAAATCTAACTTTCAATCTATGTGCCTGTTTGTGGAAGTTATTTCATATATATTTCTAATTAACTATATAAAAAGGAGAAAATAAATGATTGTGATAGCAAAACTGGCAGCAAAAAAAGGAATGGAAAACAAAATGGAAACAATCCTTAAAGGAATAATATCTGATGTAGATAAAGAAAAAGATACTCTTGTTTATACTTTAAACAAATCACAAAGCAATCCTTCAGTATTTCTTTTTTATGAAAAATATAAAAACGCAGACGCTCTATCTTTTCATAGCTCTTCACCTTATTTTAAAAAACTTTTAAAAGACCTTGAACCTGTTCTTGCAAAAGAACCAGAAATTGATTTATATGAAGAGATAGGTAAAATAAATTCAAAATAAATAAACTTAAAATAAAATAAAACAGAGCGACGTTTAATTCAAAATAGCAACCAACGTTGCCTTTTTATTTTATCTTGATAGTTATTCTCTTGTCTACCTCCCCTTTTCTTCTTCTGATAACATTTCCCATAGCAATTTTAGGCTGGTTTACTTTTACTACTTTATCACCACTTACAGAAGGTGTATCAAATAAACTTTTAAGTCTTGCCTCTATCTCTTTTTTTTTAGCACTATCCATACTTAAAACAACTCCTTTTTTTTAAAAAATTGACGATTTTTTCATATTAAAAAACATATTAAAATTAAGAAATGACAACAGATTTAATCTATACAAATTTTATCATATTGTATAGCATTTTTAAAAATAAATTTAACTTTATTTTTAATGTATAATTCTTTACCACAAATTTAAAATAAAAAAAATAAAAAAAATAACCTTTTTTATTCTGGACATTATTTGATTTTTAATAAATATTGGAATAATATCTCAATTAAATTGCGAATTATCAAATTTTCTAATATTTATTTTATAATTTATATTTGATCTATAAGCTTTTTTTTAAAAATACAGATTTTTAGCATTATACATAATACCTTAGATTGTTGAAATTCAAAGGAGAATCGTGAAACTTTCAAAAAATATAAAAAACAGTGATATCGCAACTGCAGCAAAATTGATTACCATTATTGAAAATGATAGAGCTCAAGCAGCAAATATAATAAAAGATATATTCCTGCATACAGGAAATGCTTATATAATTGGAGTAACTGGTTCTCCTGGTGTAGGTAAAAGTACTCTTGTAGGAGAAATGGTAAATATATTTAGAAGCCAAAACCTTTCTGTAGGTGTTATTGCAGTAGACTCATCAAGTCCTTTCTCAGGTGGTGCAATTCTTGGAGATCGTATTAGAATGCAAAAACATGAAAGTGACAGCACAGGAGTGTTTGTGCGGAGCATGGCAACACGAGGCAATCTTGGCGGTCTTGCCAAAGCTACAAGAGATGCTGCATACATAATGGATGCTATGGGACGTGATATTATAATAATTGAAACAGTAGGTGTAGGTCAGGTTGAGCTTGATATTGTAAGGCTTGCATATACTTCAGTAGTTGTTCTCGCTCCTGGAATGGGCGATGATATCCAGGCAATGAAAGCCGGTATTATGGAAATAGGAGATATTTTTGTAGTAAATAAAGCAGACCATCCAGGAGCTGATGACGCTGAAAGAGAAATAAAGTATATGCTCCATATTGGAATGCGAAAATCAGGTTGGGAACCTGAAATTATAAAAACAATTGCATCCAAGGGAACAGGGATAAAAGAATTTGTAGAAAAAATTAATAAACATAAAAAATATCTTGAAGATAATAATTTAAAAGAGAAAAAAAAATACGGTCAGGACCAATTAATAAAACTTATCAAAGAAAAACTTGAACTCCAGATCATAAAAAAAAAAAAAAATAAAAAAATTATTAAACAGATTGTTGAAAAAATTGTTAAAAAAGAGAAAAAACCTTACTCTGCCGCAGAAGATGTTTTAAAAAAATTAGGACTAAACAAATAAATCTTGAAAAATACAAATAGATCAAATTATTATAAAGCAATATATATTTTTAATGTACTCATAAGCTATCTTTTTTATAATCCTAATTACTTAATTTTTTTTGGGAGAAAAAAATATGTCAGAAGAAAAACAAATTCGTGTTTTAGTTTCGAAAGTAGGTTTAGACGGCCATGACAAAGGTGTTCAGTTAGTTGCAAGTATACTAAGAGATGCAGGGATGGAGGTTATTTACACCGGTTTGAGAAGAACACCTGATCAATGTATAAATACTGCTGTACAGGAAGATGTTGATGTAATTGGACTTAGCATATTATCAGGTGCTCATTTAACAATTGCATCTAAAATGATTAATTTAATGAAAAAAAATAACATTCAAGACAAAATTTTTGTCATAGGAGGAGTTATTCCTGACGAAGATATACCTAAATTAAAAGATATGGGTGTAAATGCTGTTTTTACTCAAAGTTCCAATAATGAAGATATGGTTCAATTTATACGTGATGCTGTATAAAAGAAAGAGGTATTGTAATACACAAGTTTTAGAATAAAAGAATAAGGAGATGTTTTTCTGCAAAATGCCTTTTTTTTACAAAAAGACTTTTTGCAGAAAACAGCAGTTTTTCTGCAAAATACTATTTAAACTCCCATATATATTTTTCTGTTGTAGCTAAATCTATAACACCATCACCATTGGTATCTGTTTGAGATAGTTTTTTTATTATATTTCCATTAGTATCATAAGTATAAGTGTAAAAATATTTTTTTGTATAATCTATACTGTTATTATTATCAATATCTCTTTCACACACCTTACCTGTCATATTGTTATTAGTATCATAAGTATAAGTTGTAGTGTCCAAATAAAACTCTCTTTTATATAACTTTTTAATAATATTTTTTTTTTGGTCATACTCATACTCATACTCATACTCATACTTCTCAGTGTCCTGATAATCGACAACACCGTTACTATCAAGATCTCTTGATATTTTTTTTCCAAGCAGGTTTCCAGTGGTACTATAAATATTATTATAGGTGCATATCTCTTTGTAATCTGATGTGCTGTTGTTCCCCTTATCTTTTTTATATACCTTTTTTATTATATTATTATGTGTATCGTAAGTATAAGTCTGGATTTCTGAATAATCTATGGTATCATCATTGTTAACAT
>DAOWNP010000026.1 GCA_030642545.1 Desulfobacteraceae bacterium
ATTTCAAAATTTGATCGGCAGATTATGGATGATTACTTGATACCTGGATTATCAGTATAAATTAAATTTCGTACAATTATTTTTATAGAAGATATAGTTATTATATAATGCCCATGCCCTGACAGGCACAACAAAACATGAAAATGAAATAACTTACTAACAAATTATAAATTAGTAGAATTCCTTAATTCCTTAATTCATAATTTACCATTCATAATTCATCATTTTCATATATAACAGGATGTACAAAAAAGGAGGTTGTGTGTCAATTAAAATTTGTTGTTTAAAACTTAAAGTTCAGGGATAAAACAGCTCCCTTTTTTTGAAAGCCAAAAGAGATATCAGGGATAGGAGATGTTTTTAAGGATGAACTAAATTTTTTTTCAGCATTTTTATTGTATTTATGGGCACTTGATATTGATCCAAAAATGTTGCCTGCATAAAATCCGAATTCTGTAAAAGCTATTACAGCTCCTAATGCATTTAGGTCGTTATCAAAAGATTCATATGCTGCAAATATTAATCCGGTGTTTAATAAAAAAGAGATAAAAGCATCCTGATATCTTTTGCAATACAAAAAACCAGCACCTGGAATTATGGCAAGAGTGCCTGCTACGGTTGGATTTTTTCTTTTTATAAGGTTATGTTTTTCAAGTTTAACAGATAAACTTTTTAGTTTGAATTTTTTTTTGTTTTGTGGGCTTATAGCAGCAAAATTTTTTTTTGCTTTTTCAAAAAGTCCCTGATCTATATATATCCATCCAATATTAAAATAAGCGAGATCCTTTGTATCAATATTATCACAGATTAAAATAAGGTCAAAAAGATTTGAAATTGCTTTGTAATACATATTGGTTTTATAATATATGCGGCTTAAATAAAAATAAGATTCTATGGCAAAGTCGGATGGATAATATTTGTTTATGATATAATTAAATGTGTTTATGGCTTTTTCATGCCTTTCTAAATTAAAATACGATATACCTGTTTTAAAAAAAGCTTCTTCTTTCTTTATACTATCAGGAAACAGATAGATAAATCTTTTATATTCATAAACAGCAATTTGAAATTCCTGGTTTTTAAAACATAAATCAGCATATTTAAAAAGAGACTTCTCATCGAAATTAACATCTGTTGCAGCATATCCCTGAATTGAGGTAAGGCAGACAAAAAAGAGTATAGAAAGAATTATTGTTTGTTTCATAATTTATTATGTAATTTTAATATATATTTAATTAATTTAATTAATTTAATTAATTTAATTAATTTAATTCGCCTGTTTTTTTTTATCTATCCAGAATTCATTATTTTCCACAGGATCATAGCAGAAAGATTCGTTGTTTTTAAATATTTTTGAGCACAGCTTAAGCTCATCTCTTCCGCAACGCAATAGTCTGTCACAGCTCATTATCCAGCCTAAAAGCCAGCCGTGTTTTTTTATGGCCTTAAAACAGTATGCTGAGCAGGATGGGAACATGGGGCAACGGGCACCATCAGCTGCTGATATGGTTTTTTTATAATAGGAAAGCAGGAAGTTTTTTTGTTTTGTATGGATTTTTATCTGCTTTTTAGAATCAATGATCAGGTTGATCTCTTCTGAAAAACTGTTTAAAGAAGAAAAAATATTAAATAATAGAAATATATAAAGATATAAAAGTGCTTTTTTTGCCATTTTTTGTAATTGTTTATATCAATTGTTTATATCAATTGTTTGTGGTAATTATTTCTTATTTAGCTGTTACCCTTAAAATTTCTGCTATACTTGTAATTCCTGCTATAACCTTATCTGTTCCGTCTTCCCGCAGAGTTTTCATTCCAAGTGCGATTGCCTCCTGTTTAATTTTATTAGAATCAAATGAGGATAAAATCAGTTTTTTTATTTTCTTTTCCAATACCAGTATCTCAAAAATACTGATTCTCCCCTTATAGCCTGTATGAAAACATTTCACACAGCCTTTTGCTTTGTAGAGTTTTTTGTCCTGGATTCTCTCTGGTTCTATTTTAAGACTTTCTAATGTTTCTTTATCAGGTATATAAGCCTCTTTGCAACTGTTGCAAAGAATTCTTACGAGTCTTTGGGCTATTATTGCTTTTAATGCGGATGAGATTAGAAAAGGCTCTATCCCAAGATCTACAAGTCTGGTAATGGAGCTTGCTGAATCATTGGTATGAAGTGTGGAAAAAACAAGATGGCCGGTAAGAGCTGATTGAACTGCTATTTCAGATGTTTCTTTGTCCCGTATCTCACCAATTAATATTACATCAGGATCTTGTCTTACAATAGCTCTTAATCCTTTTGCAAAAGTTAAGTCTATTTTTGTATTTACATGTATCTGACTGATTCCTTTTAGCTGGTATTCTACAGGATCTTCTATTGTAATGATGTTTATGTCCGGGTTATTAATAGAAGATAATATGGCATACAGGCTGGTAGTCTTACCACTTCCAGTGGGACCTGTAATTAGAATAATTCCGTTTGGGAGACGTATCAGTTCTGAAACTATATTATTATTATTTTCTGAAAGTCCAAGTTGTGTGAGTTTTAAAAGCGACATGGATTTATTTAACAGTCTTAAAACAACGCGTTCGCCAAATGAGGTAGGAATGGTTGATACTCTGATGTCAATCTCCTGATCGCCAATTTTTATATCTATTCTGCCATCCTGCGGCAGCCTTTTTTCGGCAATGTCTAATTTTGCCATAACCTTTATCCTTGAGGTTAAAGGGGCCTGCATCCACTTTGGAGGTGTTAACAGATCATATAGAGTTCCGTCTATTCTGTATCTGATATTTAAAACATCCTGATATGGTTCTATGTGTATATCGCTGGCTCGGGCTTTTATGGATTGGGAAAGAATATGGTTCACCAGTTTGATTATTGGTGCATCACTTGAGTCGTCTAAAAGATCTGCAGTGTTTTCAATATCATCAATTATGGATATTCCATTCTCTTCTATGTTTTGCATCAACTCTTCTGCTGAATCTCTGCTTTGATCATATGCAGTATTTATAGCAGAGATAATTTCATCGTTTTTTGCCAGTAGAAGGCTGTAGCTGTCAATATCTAAAATTGCTGCAAGGTTGTCTGTGGCCTGAAAATTTGAAGGATTACAGATTACAATCTGATTTAAATTTTCAGCATGCTCATTTTTTGTTATAATTGGGAAAATAAGATGTGTTTTTAAAAATTGAATGGATACTTTTTTTGTAAAATCTGAAGCAGCATTTTTTGGTAAATGTCCTTTTTCAAATGGAATATCATAAAAACTGCTTAAAAGGGAAAGCCTTTGATTTTCAGATATGATTTTCTTTTTAACGAGAACACCAGTTAGATCTAACTGCATTTCAGCTTTTGCAAGATTTGCTTCTTTAATGTCTTTATCTGAAACATTAAATTCCTGTGTAAGTATTTGAGAAAGAGTTTTCATTTTTTATTTGCAGACACTGTTTTTAGGTTAAGGCATAATGTGTTCCTGTTCATACAGCTTTATACTCCCTTCTCTTATTATACTGATTTCTTTATGTTTTGTTTTGTAAATAGATGTAGCATCAGACGGGCTGTATATAACAGTAGGTGTTAAAAATACATACAGGTTTGTTTTTTCATTTGATTTTGAAACTGTTTTAAAAAGCCAGCCAATACCAGGGATATCGCCGAGACATGGAACCTTGAATGTTGAATTAGAAAAACTGTCGTCTATTAATCCGCCAATAACAACTGTACTTTTATCTTGAACTATAACGGTTGTGTTAATTGTACGTTTAAAAGTTGTGGGGCGGTCAGTTAAAATGGATTGAGAAAGATTATCTAATTTTGTGACTTCTTGAGCTATTTTAAGTCTTATTAATCCGCCTTTACTTATTTGAGGAGTTATTTTAAGAGAGATTCCTACATCTTTGTATTCATAGCTGTTATAGGTTTCTGATGTAGATGTTGTACCGGTTTTTGTAAGATATGGTACATTTTTGCCAACTGTAATAACTGCTTCTTCATTGTCTGTTGTCATTATTTGAGGTGTTGACAGGATATTTACATCTTTGTCTGTTTTATAAGCCTGAACAATCATGGCAGCATTTGGAAAAGGAATTTCAACATCACCTATTTTGATAGGAGTTCCTGGTGCTAAAATACCCATTGAAAAGCCAGCAGGAAGCATCCCTTGAGCAAGACCTCTTGTATTTTGATATGAACCTGCACCAGGTGAGCCTGAAAAACCTCCTCCGTACACACTGTTGCTTCCATTGATTGTAGTATCTTCACCTACACGCCATTCAGTTCCTAAATTAAAATCCTTATCTACGTTTATCTCCATAATAAGGCATTCTATATAAACCATGGATCTCGGTATATCTAACTTTTTTATTATGTTTTCTAAAATAATATATTCGTCTTTTTCAGCCATTATAATTAGACTGTTGGTGGCTTTATCAGCTTTTATCAGAACTTTTGCAGAAACAACCGGAGCTTGTTTGGAATTATTTGGAGAAGATGAACTTTTTGTAGGCAGGGATTGCAAGACAGCTGCTAAATCTTCTGCAGTAGCATGTTCAAGATAGTAGACATGAATCTTTTCCTTGCCGGTAGGAACCTGTTTATCAAGCATTTTAATAAGTTTTTTGATCTTTAATGTGTTTCCTTCACTTGCCAGGAAAACAATGGTATTGGTCCGCAGGTCAGCTACAAATTTTATTGATTTTTCAGCTATTGATTTTGGAATTCTTCGCTGGCTTTTAAATACAGTATTTAATATTTTAACGAGTTGATTTGCATCTCCGTATAAAATTGGTATTATTGATATTTGCTGACCTATTCCTGCGTTGTCTATAGCTTTAATGATTTTAAGAAGTCGTTTTATATTGGAATACATGTCTGTAATAATTAACATATTTGAAGGCGGGTATGAAAGGATAACACTGTTTTTGGAAACAAGAGGTGCAAACAGACGCTTTACTTCATTTGGATTTGCATATTGCAAGGGGATCATCTGAGTGACTACCCGATCTTCAGCTTCACCATGCTCTTCATAAAGTCTTGTTTCAATATTTTTAGATCTTGCATCAGGAGAAGCTATAATTTTGGTTATTGTGCCTGATTTTACAGTTGTAAATCCATGAACTTCAAGTACAGATTCAAAAACTCTGAAAGCCTCTTTTGTAGATATTTTTGTTGGAGAAATGACTGTAACTTTACCTTTTACACGATTATCTATTATGAAATTTTTTCCTGTAAGTTCACTTATGAATTTAATAAACACTTTGATATCAACGTTATTAAAATCAATGGAAATAAATTTATTATCATTTTTTTTTATAATTTTTTGATTAATATGATCTTCTTTTTGTTTTTTTATCTCAGAAAATACGTTTGTACAAAAAAAAGAGATAAAAAAAGTGATAATAAAAACTATAAGAAAATAATTTATTTTGTTTATTTTATGGGAAAACTTCATAAAACACCTGCTTTTAAAAATTAAAATTAGAAGTAGCTCTTTTTTTTTTACAACTTTTAGTATAACAATTTATGTTTAAATTATCAATTTTAATATATGTCATAAATAATAGATCTAATACTGCCATTTCTTTTAATTTGTAAAGAAACATTTTTTGCAGTTTGAATATTATCATAAAATAACATTGCATCATCAACGGATTCTATGGGATTATCGTTTATTCCTGTTAAAATATCACCATTTCTAAGACCCATGCTGCTGAAAATTGATCCTCTTTTAATTCGAGACAGCATCATGCCGTCTGGTACCCCGTTTTTTATTTTCGGTATAATTTTAATCTGAGTCATTAAGGTTGTTAAGTTTTCAAGGGCATGGTCAACTTTTTTGCGGGAGAGTTTTAACCGCTGGGTTTTTCTTTGTGTATTTGAATAACCGGCATCTGAGTTACCGGTACTTTTATTTTTTTTAACTACTATGTCCTTCATTGACAATATTTCATCTTTTCCGTTGAATGTAATTATTACCTGTTCTCTTAAGATGTGTTTTATTTTTGCTTTTTGTATTGTGTCTCCTGTATGGTAGAGGTTTTGTTCTCTTGTCTTTTTATCTTCAATAACAGCATAGGATTTGACAGAACTTCCAAGAACAGTACCCCATAGTTTAAGATTAAGTTTTGTCTCTTTTAACAAGGAGAGGTCAATTGAGGTTTCGCTGTTTGGTTTGTCAATTTTATTTTGAGTATCAAAAAGATTTTTTGATATAATGGTATTATAATAAACTCTGGTCTGTTGAGCTTCTTTATTGGATTTTTTTTTTATTATTTTATTAGCAAAGTTGGTAGGGATAGTATTGTTATCTATGGTTATAATTTTATAAAAAAGGTTAATACTAAGATAGATACCGATAACAATTAATGCTAAATTTGATATATAAAATGTTTTTTTTATCATTATTAAATGAACTCGTAAAATATTATTTTTTTAAAGCAGCAAGTTTTATCAGTTACTTGCAATTCATAATTGTTTATAGTGTAGAAACAGCTTTTAAAATGAAAATTTTGGATCAGCAACAACTCCATTTATTTTAAAGGGTAATTTAATAGCTATACTGTTTTTTTTTAACATATCAATAACAGGAAAAACTTTTTTTATACTGTCTATAATTTTATCATGAGGCTGAATCGTTCCTGAAATATTAATCCTGCTTTGCTCGACACTGTTTTTAATGTATAATTTGCCTGAAAAGTTTCCGTCCATATATGGTCCGGAAAATTCACATTTATTTATATTTACATCTCTTCCCTGTATGGAAAATTTTGCATCAACTGTTTTAAATTCTATTTCATGTAAAGAGTATACAGGATTTGAGAAAATTATTTTACTTTCTGATAAGGTAAGAGTAAAGAGTGCTTTTTCTTTTTTTTTTGTATTTAATTCATAATCTACAGGTCCGTTTAAAATTCCGGATATTTTAATTTTGTCAAGTCTGTTTATCTGTGGGATTTTGCTTAAATCAATATTATTTGTTTTTGCGGAAGCTGTAATATGTATATTATTTTTATTTTTTTCAATATTGATTTTACCGTGTATTTTGCCGTTGTAGGCAATACATTTAAAATTAACAGATGTTTTTGATGAAAAAAGAGATAAATAAGCAGGGTAAATATAGATAAAATCTGCATTAATTAAATTGTTTTCATTGTTTATTACATCTACTTTTTCAAATCTTAATCCAGGAGGGAAAACAGGTTTGACTTTGCTTATTGTTATTTCTATTTCCGGGTTTATTTGAGAAATGTTATTTAATATAATATTTTTCACATAATTTGACGGAAAAAGGTAGTAGATAAAGAAAAATGTTATTCCTGTAAAAAAAAGTGCGGTAATTATTTTATTATTAAGTCTGCTGTTTTTCATAAAGTTAACGTTTCTACTTTAAAAACTACGTCAATTGATTTTTGTTTGTTCTCTTTTTTAACAATGGATAAACGCTTGATAACAACATTATTTTCGGAAGATTCAATTTTATAGAGATAATTTACAAGCTGGTTCATTGAGATCATAGCAAGTTTCATTTCAACTGTTGCTATTTTATATTTTTTATTATCCTGCTTTGTAACAGAGGGTTTCATATATACAATTTTATTTTTTATACCGGAGAGTTCAGCGTTTTTATCAAGGAAGGAGAACAGTGTAAAATTTTCATCTCTTTTGTTTAAAAAAGAAACAGAACTGTTTCCCTGATTATTTATTGTTTCATATTCCTGTTTTAGTATTATCATCTCTTTTAATTCAGCTGTTTTAATACTTAGTCTTTGTTCAAGACTGTTTATTTTACCAAACACAAATGTTGATATTAAGTGATAAAAAATAATTATACATATAACAATAACAGATGAGTAAAGAAGATATTTTTCACGAGTGTTTAAATGTGATATAAAGTCAATAATTTTTTGTTTTATTAGTTCCATACAATTTGCGTTTTTTTTATATCTGTTTTAAAGATCTGTTTTTAATTTAAATTTTATTTTGTTCTGATATTTTGACATGTTAGCATAATTGATTGTAACATTTGAAAATAAATCAGATTTTTCAAGTGACAATTTTACATTATCTACAGATTTAAATGTATCAGCGTCTCCGGATATTATAACATTTGTCTGGTTGAATACAAAATTTGTAAGTATAATATTTTCTTTATCAGAAATAACTCTGCTAATTTCATTTAAAACGTTAATGACTTTTACTGTGTTTTTTCCGTCAATAAATAAAAGTTTGTTTTTTTTAGTCTCTTTTAAATTAGCTTGCATCTGTAAAAGAGGATTAAAAACTTTTTTTGTTTTTGGAAAAACAGATTTGAAAACTGTATGTATTTTGGTGCTTACCTGATCTGTTTTATTGTCTATATCATAGAGTTTAACAAAGAAGGTTAATATAGAGAGAAATAGTATAATTAGAAAAATAGAACCGGTTTTTAAAAAATCTTTTTTATATTGCAGCCATTTTTTCTTTTTGGTAAATTCACCTTTTCTAAAATTTAAATTACCCTGGTCTTTGATTTTCATCAAAGCAAGTGCAAGTGCATTGTCAAAATATTTTTCGTCCCATCCATGCTTAACAGTCATATCATAAAAAAGACCTGATTTGTCTAATAAGTTTGTTGTTTTTACTGGTATATCAAGAAGTTTTGATAAATTTTGTTCAAAATCAGGTTTTATCAGACCGGAACCTGACAAAAAAATTGTTTCAGGTAATGCCTCTATATTATATAATTCTGAAATAGCAGCAATAGTACGTTTGATATTTAGGGCAAATGTTTTTTCAAGTGAGTTTGAAGTTATATTGATTTTAAAAGTTCTTATAAGATATATAGAGTCAGTAAATCCAGCAAAAATCTGGCTGTTGTTTTGATCAATATCTATATAGAGCCAGTTATTTTTTAAGGCATGATTTTTTGAAATATACAGAGCTGTTCCATAGCCGTTTAAGGTTAAGATGTCAGGATTAATATCTTTTTTTGATAAAACAGTTAACAGGTTAGAAAGAGTATCGTTTTTTATGCAGGCAACAAGAATATCTGAAATTTTTGTATCGTTTGTAAATGTATTATAAAGATCAAATGTCAGAGTCATATTTTCAACAGAAAAAGGAAGAGATGATTCAATCTCAAAGGGTAGAATCTGGGAAATTTTATTTCTGTTTGTAAAAGGGAGTCTTATGTTGTGAATATAAATATCTTCCAATGGATATGAAACCACACAAACTGCTTCATTAAAATCTATTTTTTCAGATACTTTTAAAAGAGTGTCCGGGATTGCTTGATGAAAATCTTCTCTGCTCTTGAGGGCAATGGGAATACGGACATATGCTGATAAAACATTTTCTTTAATACCGCAGGTTACAAGAACAGCTGTAATTGCGTTGTGTCTGATATCAAGCCCTATAATTTTTTTTCCCATTTAACACCAATTTTTTTTTATTTTAAATTGATTTTTTGCCTTGAACCTGAAGAAATTTTCATTCTGCAACAACCTGTCGATCATGTTTCTTAGTATGTTCAATAAATTATACAGAGTAATTTGTCAATCTCTAAAAGTTTCTATTTGAGCTCAGTAGTGTCCGGTTAGGAAATTGCGTGAAAAAAAATAGATAAAATAGACAAAATACGGAAAGGTTAAATGTTTTTTCCGCTATTTTAGAATAAATTTCTTGAATTTCTAAGTTTGCTTCACCAAAATTGCGGAACTCGCTCGTGCCTCGCTCAAACAATCGCAATTTTTTGGCTGCGCTGCACTAAGAAAATTCTACGAGATTTATTCAATACGCTACAAAAACAAATAAACTTTCCTCATTCAAAATTCTAACCTGACACTACTGATTTGAGCTATATATTTTGGTTAAAATCTCAATGTGTAGCTGTTTCAAAAAAAGAACCTGGCAGGCTGTTAAGAAGCTAAGTATAAATTTAAATTTTTTGATAGAAAATATTTTTTTAGCTTATGTCACTTTGTTGTTCCATTTTCTTTGGATAATTCTGTCCTCTACAATGATGAATAAAGCTCAATATCCATTGACTATATGTGTTTCCGGTATTATAAGTACAATGATTAGAGCATAGACTTCTTTAACCTGATCCATTAATTTTGCTTCTGAATTAGGGTGAAACCAAGGTTTATTTTTCATAATATCAATTTTAATATTACAATGGATCAAAATTAATTTTTCAACGCAGAAATTTGGATAAGTTGGTGTTTTGTAACAACCTGTCGAACAAGTTTTCTGGAAACTTCTGCAATCAGTGATCTTGGCGATATATTTTTGGGAGAATATATATAATGGATGAAAATCCGGTATGGAAAAGTTTAAAAGGCACTCGACAGTATTGTGTTATAGCTATAGCATTTGCGTTTGGTATTTATGTTGAAAATATTATCAATATCTTTTACGGATTAAGTTACATGCAAGCATCTGCTCTTGCTGGTGCATCAATTTTTCCTGCAATCGTTGGTGGTATTGTTGGATTGACAGCTTATCGTATCTTTTTTAAGTACACTGTTTTTTCTATTGTTTTGGGAATAGCATTAGGTGAGGCTACGTATGCCATTCTTGGCTCATTCCTCGTCCAACCAGTTAACGGAGTTGAAGCTACATTGGTATCATATGGCAAACCAGTTAAAACATTTTTTTGTGCGTTTTTTGCTGGAAGTGTAAGCGGAATTATTTTAGCTATTTTTAACAAAAAAAAGTGGTTATGGAAAATAAAAAGAGCCGAAGGTTAACCCGGGCATCAAGTACCACTTACGATTAACGTTGGACTCTGTATTTTCTTAATATAAGAAAAACTATAAAACAAAAAGAGCAGGTTGTCAAATGATTTTTCCAAAAGAACAAGATTGGATTGATTGGGATATAAAGGAAGAATTACATAATTTTTTTTTGTTAAGGTGGGAGGAAATATTTAATCAAGATACTTTTGACTCTTGGCAGGTTCGTGCCTGTAATTTGAACACCATATTATATGAAATTTTTGAAGCTCTTGATACTGTTGACAAAATTCATGCTTTTCACCCGAATATAATTTTCTTGATCAAAGAGGCACAACAGATCGTAAAGGAAGATATAATAATTAAAAAATATTTTTCTTTTATACCGCATTACTTAAAAGACCTTGAGTTAGAATATGAACAAAATATAAAAAACGAAAACAAAAAAAATACTGTTAACGTACAAAAACTTATCAAAGTTATGATTGGCCATTTATCTGATTATAGAAATAAATTAATATCACATTTGAAAGAGCTAATTGAAAATCCACCGAAAAAGTATAAGCATGAAATATATTTTCTGACAATGGCGTTTGGAATAGAATTGAAATCCATGGGCTATTCAACTCTTGCTCTTCGTGATTCTCATAATATATTGATAGATAATGAAAATGGAACCTTTTTGAATCGGTTTGCAAAATTGATTGATCAATTTTCAGGAAAAGAAAACTTGTATTTTTGTTATTTTATGATTTCCTGGCCAGGAATATTTCCGGATTTAAGTGAAAATAATATAGAATTAATTAATAACCATCCTGAAAAAGAATTGTCTGTTGATGAAAAAGAATTTTACCGACAGGATTCTGAAGCTACAATAGCTAAAATTAGAGTAACATCTCTTGATGTTTATTCAGCACGAGTTGAAGCAGAAAGGAAACTCCAATCTCTTTTTTCTGTGAGTATGCTTTATAAGCCTACAAAGAAAGCTATTATAAAACATAATAAAACTCTTATTGTGTCAGAGGAAATCGGGTTAAAAAAATGTATCAATCCAGATTTATCTTTGAAATATATCCGTGATGCCAGAAAAGCAGAAGATAACATCGCTCAATTTTGGAAATTAACTGAGAGCATGAGTGTAGAAGATGCTGCTCAATTAGCGGCTTCATTACAGTATCATAAATTAGCACTTTTATCTCCAAGTGACGAAGCAAAACTGGTCAATTTGTGGATTGCTCTTGAATCATTAGTTCAACAAGGAGGGAAAAATATAATTGATAGGATAACAAGATATATATCCTCAAGTGTGGCAATTGGATATATTTATCTTATGATGAAAGCCATACCGGTTGATATTCGCAATCTATGGAAAAATTTGGATACCAATATTTTACGATCAAAACTGCCCAAATCAACAAAATATATTTTGCATCCATTTGATTTGCTCACAATCCTTTTGGATAAAAAGGACGGGGAATTGATTAAGGATTTTTTAACTCTTGTTAAAGATAATCCATTGTTGTTGTACAGAATTGGATGCCTTTGGAAAGATCCTTTCAGTGAACCAAAGTTTTTAATAAAGAGACTTAAAAGGCATAAAAAAAATATTGAGTGGCAAATCCGCCGTATTTATCGAGCAAGAAATTATGTTATGCATAAAGGAGTGTGTCCTTTGCAAACGCGACAACTTATTCAACATTTGCATAGCTATTATATTGTAACTATTCATAATTTGATACATGACCTTAAAATCAATTCAGAATGGAGCATTAATGATGCATTGGAACATCGTTTCCATCTTTATGAATATTTCTGTAAAAAGATAACTGATGGCGAAAAAGTAACAACTGAAGCTTTATTTAATCCATATTTGATTTTGTTTGAAGAAATGGAAACTTCTGCCTGGGATGGAAAATGGTCATAACCAATCGTTGCAAGGGACAAGCGGACAGTGAGGTTTTCCGAGATTTAGCCTTGCTGATCAACTTACAGGTTAATAAAAGTTTGTGCAGCAAATCCCGCTTGTTTTTGAGCTCAACCGTTATGTGTGAAATAAGGACTCGCCCAAAATTAACCAATCCAGAAGGGAAAAAATGGCAAACGGAAATAATAATTTTGAAGCAACGTTATTTAATACAGCAGATAAGCTGAGGAAAAATATTGATGCGGCGGAATATAAAAATGTTGTTCTGGGGTTAATATTTCTTAAATATATTTCAGACTCATTTCAGGAACTTTATGACAATTTGGAAAAGGATGAGTTCTCAGATCCGGAAGACAGAGGCGAATATCTTGCGGAAAATATCTTTTTTGTATCGCCAAATGCACGTTGGAAAAACTTGCAGGCAAAAGCCAGACTGCCTGAAATTGGGGTGGAAATTGATGATGCTATGAGCGTCATTGAAAAAGAGAATGCGGAATTAAAGAATGTTTTACCAAAGGTTTACGCCAAACCCAATCTTGACAAATCATCCTTAGGGCAATTAATTGATGTTATTTCAGATATTGAACTAAAGGCTGAAAAAGAATATTCAAAAGAGCTGCTGGGGCGGGTGTATGAATACTTTTTGAGTGAATTTGCCAGTGCCGAGGGTAAAAAAGGCGGGCAATTTTATACGCCAAAATCTATCGTCAACTTGATGGTTGAGATGATAGAGCCATACAAAGGTCAGGTCTATGACCCTGCTTGTGGCAGTGGTGGAATGTTTGTGATGAGTGAAAAGTTTGTTGAAGAACATCAGGGAAACATTCAGGATATTACCATTTACGGGCAGGAGTCTAATCAAACCACCTGGA
>DAOWNP010000242.1 GCA_030642545.1 Desulfobacteraceae bacterium
CGTGCCTCGCTCAAACAATCGCAATTTTTTGGCTGCACTGCACTAAGTAAATTCTACGAGATTTATTCAATACGCTATAAAAACAAATAAACTTCCTTCACTCAAAATTCTAACCGGACACTACTGAGAAATAAGTACCTAAGCATAATTAATCCAATATTTCTAAACTAATTTTTTATTTATTTTTGCTTAGGTACTTACCTAAAAAGATATAATGTTATATATCCTGTTTTTTTTGTTTAATCTAAATAATAAGTTATTTACTTATAATTTTAGTTTATACCACTACAAATCTTAAAAAGCAACTATTACTATATTTTTCACTCTTAATTTAATATCAGGAGTTATTTTTCTGTAGTTTTTTATTAGTTTTGTTAAATTTTGTATCTTCCAAAATCTTGAGGGTTAAGTTTTTCTAAATATTTTGCCCATTTTTTACCTTCTTCAGTTTTATCAAATATTTCAATTTCTTTTTCATTAACATCAAACTTTTTCAGTACTTTATTATCCATATACATAGGAGCGTTATACCTTATTGCAATAGCTATAGCATCACTTGGTCTTGCATCAATATTATATTCTACATCTTTTGAGTTAAAAAAAATTTTTGCAAAAAAAGTATTATCGTTTAAATCGTTAATTTCAATTTTATCTATGTTTACCTGAAGTTTATCTAATATATTTTTAATAAGATCATGGGTCATAGGACGTTTAAGATTTATTTTCTGTATAGCTGTAACAATAGAAGTAGCTTCAAGAACTCCTATCCATATAGGAAT
Organism: Desulfobacteraceae bacterium; assembly: GCA_030642545.1. Lineage (GTDB taxonomy): Bacteria > Desulfobacterota > Desulfobacteria > Desulfobacterales > DAOWNP01 > DAOWNP01. The sequence continues at coordinate 780 of DAOWNP010000242.1, forward strand.
AGAATATTCACCGTTATCCGATTGTAAAATTAAAATAGGAGTATTCGAAGCTGGATCAATGGTAAAACCTGCTATTTTAACTTCATGTAACATATTTTTCTATCTCCATTTATTAATTATAAATAATTATATTTTTGAATAGATCTGATTTCAAAACTTATTCATGTAAAGGAATTCCTGCAAGGGAGTTGCTAAAAGCTTTTTCTATTTTTATTTCTACAATATTTCCTGTTTTATAACAATCATTAAATTTACTATTATTTTCAACTTTAAAATTTACTATTTTATTTGACGAGGTTCTTCCTGACCATTGAATAAATTTATCAGATGTTTTTTTTGTTTTTTGTTTTTTACTGAATCCTTCAATTAGTACATGTTGTACAGAATTTACAAGGACACTGTTCTTTTTTTTTGTATATTTTTCCTGGATATCTAAAAGAGCATTAAGCCTTCTGTTTTTCTCTTTTTCAGATAGTTTATCTGAAAAAGATGATGATGGAACATTTTGTCTGTCTGAATAACCAAAAACAAACAAACCATCAAATTCAACCCGTTTTATTAATGAAATTGTTTCATTAAAATCAGATATAGATTCGCCAGGAAAACCAACAATAATATCAGATGAAATTGCAATGTCAGGGCATCTTTTTCTAAGAGTATCTATTTTATTTAAATAATTTTCAACAGTATATTTACGGTTCATTTTTTTTAATATTTTATTTGAACCTGATTGTATAGGAAGGTGTATATGATTACATAATTTATCTAAATCTTTAAAGGATGTTATCAGATTATCTGTAAGATCTTTTGGATGTGATGTTGTAAATCTTAACCTTTTTATTCTATGAAGATCATTTACCATAGATAGAAGCTGAGGAAAAGAGCATAGATTTTCCTTTTTCCCATAGCTGTTTACATTTTGTCCGAGCAGTGTGATCTCTTTTACTCCAGAATCTATTAATAAATTAATTTCTTTTAATATTGCATCAGGCCTGCGGCTTATTTCTTTACCTCTGACGTAGGGAACTACACAATATGTACAATAATTTTCACAACCTCTCATAATAGTTACAAATTTTGAGGCAGCCTGTTTTGAGTTAAAACTGTTAAAATTACTGTTTTCATGAATGTTAGAAGTAAATTTTGTATTAATAACTTTTTTTGCCCCTGTTTTAACTTCTTTTATAATATCAGGCAGATGGGAAATAGCATGTGTACCAAAAATAAAATTTACATAGGGCATTCTTGTAAAAATTTTCTCTTTTTCCTGTTGAGCAACACAACCACCTATACCAATTATTAAATCAGGCTTTTTTTTCTTTAATTTATTAAGACGGCCTATAAAACTAAATGCTTTTTCTTCTGCTTTTTCACGTATAGAGCAAGTGTTTAAAATTATTAAATCTGCAGATTCATAAGAATCCGTTTTATTATATCCCAGAGATAAAAGAATATATGCTATATGGTCAGAATCATAAACATTCATCTGACATCCTATTGTATTTATGTAAAAAAACTTATTTTTCATTTTATAAATTTTAAACTTTTAATATTTGAAATATATATTTTAAAATTAGCAAAAGAAGAAATACCAAAACATTTTTTTCTTTTATTAATTAAAATATTCATTGTAGTACCGTTGCAAAGATTTACAGATGCTTTAACCCATTTTTCTTTGAGAATAAAATTTATTGACACAATTTTATCAAAATCAATTGACACATCTGACTTTCCATATACACCGAAAACATTGGTTTTACCTTCTATAGAGAAATTTTCAAGACAAACAGATACTCCTGTAATATCAATAATATTTACTTTAAAGTTTTTATCGGTTTTGGGAACTTTAACCAAATTATATTTTCCAGACTTGCCCATACCTGTCAATAAAATAAAAAACAAGATCAATATAATAAAAGCACTTGCTTTTTTCATTTATTCATCCTTCTCTTCAATAAGAAAATCACACCTTAAATCATCTAACATTAATTTGAAATCTTTTAAATCATAAGCAATGGTAATCAATATAATCCCTGCCTTTGCATTAATTGTTGTAAGTTGAGCCATGCCGTCATACGCTTCTATAATGAATTTTAAAAAACTAATGTTTTTTTTATCTATTTTAAATATTTTTACAATATTTTTCATATATCTTAATTTATAAATTTTTAAATAATTAAATAATTAAATTTAACTTAAATAAAGGAAACTTCAAATTTAGTATGAAAAGTATTACTGTATCTAAATTTTGTTAAAAAATTATACTCACTTTTTATAAAAATATTTTAAAAAGTGTAAATATAATTTGATCATTTATCATTTTCCTTTTAAGTATTACAACAAAAATATTGATTTATAACAATATCAGATTATAAAAGATTTATGAGAAAAAAAATTGTAAAAAAAAATCAAAGTTTTGAATCTATAAATAATATTTGCAAAATAAATAAAATAACACCTGCTATTGCTGCAATTTTATTGAATAGAAATATTAATACTAAGGAAAAAATAGATGCCTTTTTTGATGTATCATTAAAAAACATACAGCACCCTGTTAAATTAAAAGATATAGATATTGCTGTAAAAAGAATTGCCTGTGCTATTAAAAAAAATGAAAAAATTTTAATATTTGGAGATTATGATGCAGATGGAATTACAGCAACGGTAATTTTATATGAATTTTTAAAATATTGTAAAGCAGATATATCATATTATATCCCTTGTCGAATTACTGAGGGTTATAGTATTAAACCTAATCATATTTTAGATGCTGCTAATAATAATATTGACCTTATTATTACTGTAGATTGTGGATCATCTGATTTTGATGCTGTATACGAAGCTTCGAAAAACAATATAGATGTAATTATAACAGATCATCATGAAATAAATGGTAAAATACCTGATGCCTTTGCTGTTATTAATCCAAAACAGAAAGATTGCAAATCTGGTTTGGATTATCTCGCCGGAGTTGGAGTAGCTTTTTATCTTTTAATATATTTGAGAAAATACCTTAGAGATAATCAATTCTGGATAAATACTCCTGAACCAAATCTTAAAAATAGTTGTGATCTTGTTTCTATAGGAACAATTGCAGATATTGTTCCTGTGATTTCTGACAACAGAGTAATAACAAAAGCAGGTATTGAAATATTAAAAACCGGAAAACGTACAGGTACAGAGGCATTAATAAAAATTTGTAAAATAGATAAAAAATATATTTCATCAGGAGACATAGCTTTTAAAATAGCTCCGAGAATAAATGCTTCAGGCCGGATTGGTCATGCAAATACAGCGGTCAGGCTTCTTTTGGAAAAAAATGAACATCAAGCTTTAAAACTATCTTTAAAGCTTGATGAGCTTAATACCCAGCGAAAAATTATTGAAAACAGGATTCTTGTTAATATAATAATGTATATTGAAAATAATCCTTATTTATTAGATAATAAATCACTTGTGCTTAGTAATAAAAATTGGCATAAAGGTATTTTGGGTATTATTGCATCAAG
>DAOWNP010000033.1 GCA_030642545.1 Desulfobacteraceae bacterium
AAAATTTCTTCTGTGTTCAAGGCGAAAAATTATTTTGACCACAGGCATACGCCGTTGTATTCCGAGGATCAAAATCAATTTTTCAACGCAGAAATTGGATGAATTGGCGTTTTGTAATAACCTGTCGAGAAACAAATATTTAAATATTATTTACTATGACAAATAAAATAAACACAAAAATTGATATTGGTGGAATAGAAATTAAAAATCCTGTTATGACAGCTTCAGGTACTTTTGGTTATGCGAGTGAATTTCATGAATTAATAGATTTAAATATGTTGGGAGCAATAGTTGTTAAAGGGATATCTCTTTTACCATCAAAAGGTAATCCTCCTCCGAGGATAGTTGAAACTTCTTGTGGAATGTTAAATGCTATAGGCTTGGAAAATGTTGGAATTGATGAATTTATTAATAAAAAACTTCCTTTTCTATCTTCTATAAAGACACCTGCAATTGTTAATATTTATGGGAAAAATATAGAAGAATATGTTGAATTATCCAAAATTATAAATGGAATCCCTGATATTTCAGGGGTTGAGATTAACATCTCATGTCCTAATGTAAAAAAAGGCGGGCTTGCATTTGGGGTGGATAGTCAAGCTGCTTTTGAGGTTGTAAGGGCAGTTAGAGTAAAAACATCTAAACTTTTAATTGTAAAACTTTCTCCAAATGTAACAGATATTTCTAAAATTGCTGTAAGTGTTGAAAAAGCTGGTGCGGATTCAATCTCTTTAATTAATACTATAACAGGTATGGCTATAGATATTAATACAAAAAGACCAAAGCTTGCAAATATTACAGGCGGTTTGTCAGGACCTGCGATTAAGCCTGTTGCATTGAAAATGGTTTGGGAGGTTGCAAATAGTGTTAGTATACCTGTTATTGGGATAGGGGGCATACTAACACCTGAGGATGCTATAGAGTTTTTGATTGCTGGTGCTTCTGCTATTCAGGTTGGAACTGCAAATTTTATTAATCCAAATGCTTCAATTGATATTATAAATGGTATCGAGTCTTATTTAATACAAAATAAGATTTATGATGTTTCAGATTTAATAGGAACTATTAAAGTTTAAGAAACTTAAAACTTTTCTTTTTGTTCCCATTCTTAGATTGCATTTTGTATCAATTTATTAATTCTAATTTTGCCATAGTTTACGTTTTGATATCTGATTATCAATATTATAACCAACCCAAAACTCCCGTTTTCTGAACTTTTTAAAAAAATATTAATTCTATTGTTGATTTTAAAAGGAGTGATATGATATTCTTAATAAGTAGATTAGATATTAATTTAATCTTACCCCACAGCTGTGTATCGTATTTTTTCTTTTTGATTTAAATATTCTGGAACAATTTAAAATGTTTTAATAGTATAGTAACTTAGGTTTACCCCCTGTCTTTTTTGAGTAACCCTACAATATTTAAAATATTATATTTATATTTGGAGCTATAATATGGATAAAAAAAGTAATTCAATAATAGATTTTGAAAAACAAATTAATATTTTACGTAAAAGGGCTTCTGAAATTGAAGTATCAGGTGACAATTGTAAACAGGTACAAAACAAATATAATAAAGTTTTAGATGAAATTGAAGACAGGATTGATAAAAGACGTATTAATCTGATTAAAGCGTATAAAAAAGTTAAAGTAGAAAAAAATGCAAGAAAACAGATTGAAGAGAGAGTTCAAATGGTTGAAGATATAGCTCAGGATTTTAATAATATTTTAGGCTCAATAATATTAAATGTTGAACTTGCAATAGATGATGCATTTGAAAATGATGAAATTAAATATTCACTAAATCAGGTTATAAAAGCAAGTAATCGTGCAAAATACTTAATAGATCAAATTTTATCTGTAAATAATAATTCTTAAAATAATAGTTTTAAGAATTGTTATTGTAAATATTATATATTTATGACAATAAATGAAGAGAAAATAAAAATGGAAATTATTTGCCCTTACTTCTTAATAGTAATAAAAAACATAGTTTGTTAACATAGATATGGATTGATATGTCAAATATTCTTATTGTAGATGATGATAAATTGTTGAGTGATGCTCTTTCAAGGGCAATAAAAAGAATAGGGCATAATGTAGATTGCAGGCTTAATCTTAACGAAGGATTAGCTATTGCAAATTCAGGAAATTATGATGTTGTCTATCTTGATGTTAAAATGCCTGATGGGAATGGTATAGAGAATCTTTCAAAATTTAGTAAAGTTCCGTCAAATCCTGAAATAATAATTATAACCGGTTATGCAAATTCAAGGGGAGCTGAGCTTGCTATAAATAGTGGGGCATGGGATTATGTAAAAAAACCTTCTTCAATAAAAGAGATGACCCTTCCTCTTTTTCGTGCTTTACAATTTAGGGAAAATAAAGCTAAGAATAAACATCCTGTTGCTTTAAAAGTACATGGAATCATTGGAAGTGGTTCTGAAATAATGGCTTGTTTAGATTGTGTGGCTCAGGCTGCCAGTTGTGATGCTAATCTTTTAATTACAGGGGAAACCGGCACAGGAAAAGAGTTATTTGCCAGAGCAGTTCATAATAATAGTACAAGATCTCAAAAAGCATTTGTTGTTGTTGATTGTACGGTGTTACCTGAGAATTTAGTAGAAAGTTTATTGTTTGGTCATCATAAGGGAGCTTTTACAGGAGCTGATTCCTCAAAAACAGGACTTATGAAACAGGCAGATGGAGGAACTATTTTCCTTGATGAAGTAGGAGAACTTGCAATAGATTTACAAAAAAGATTTTTAAGGGTATTGCAAGAGCGTCATTTTAGACCAATTGGAGGTCAAAATGAAATTCATAGTGATTTTCGTTTGATTGCTGCTACAAACAGGGATCTTGATGAAATGGTAGAAGAAAATACCTTTCGCAAAGATTTGATTTATAGATTGCGTGCTTTAACAATAAAACTGCCTTCTTTAAGATTTAGACAAAACGATATAAGGGAGTTATTAATATATTACTTAGGGAGTTTGTGTGCAAAATATAATATTGCAACAAAGGGTTATTCTCCTGAATTTTATGATGCATTATATTCTTATGACTGGCCAGGTAATGTCCGTGAATTTATTCATACAATAGAAAGTGCTATTGTAAGTGATAGAGAATCACCAATTTTATTTCCTTATCATTTGCCTGTTGGAATTCGTGTTAAAAAAGCGCAAACTTTATTAGATAGTGAAAATAGAATTAAAAACAAGAGCTTTGAGAAATCATATGGTTCCGATAATTTGCTTACATTTCGGGAACATAGAGTAAATAATATAGAAGTTATAGAAAAAGAATATTTACAAAATCTAATTTTACATACAAGTAATAATATAAAAAAAGCTTGTAAAATAGCAGACCTTTCAAAATCACGTTTGTATGGGTTGTTAAAAAAGCATGATATCTGTCGACAGGCGGATGCAAAACACTAATCTATCCAAATTTCTGCGTTAAAAAATAAATTTAATCCGGAAAATACAACTGGTATGCCTGTGGTTAAACTGATTTTTAGCCTTGAACACAGAAGAAATTTTCATTCCGCAAGTAACCTGTCTACAGGTTGCTAAAAAGAGTTAGTTTATTCTGATTTGTAGTGTTTTAAAAAATAAATGTTGAGAAAAGTTTATCTGGTACCTCAAAAAACAACCGGCATAACCTTCTTAAGTAGAAAAAAAATAGAGGATTATACCTGGTTATTTTTTAGGGAAAGACTATGTTAATGTATAGCACATTCTACGGGAATAAATTCAGCAGCTGATATCCCTGTAAATTGAATTCTGTTTAAGTTTTCATCTATTTTGTTTAAATTTTTAAAAAAAACATCTTTGCCAAAAGATGAAACTGCAATGTTATTTAAACTATCTGTATGGACAATTACATTGCTTGAAGTATTTGTTTTTAATATATCAATTAAATCGCAAATTGATGTATCATTAAAATTACCAGTCAGTCTTAAATGAAGATTGTTACTTTGATATTGCTGAATTATTTTAAATTTTAACCCCATTGCCATGTATCCTCCTATTGTCAAGACCATTAAATAAAACTGCTGAAAATACAATAAGTTTAGAAATAAATTTTTTATTTATAGTTTAAGCCATCTGTATTGCTGCTGAATGCTTTGATTCAAAAAAACTGTTAATAAAATGTTGTGATGACTTATTTGAAATATTTTGTTTTTTGTTTGAATCAAAAACAAAAAATGATTTTTGTCCTAAAATTATCGAAGGCGTGTTCCCATCATTTTTATCTGAAACCATAATAGATAGTGAATATGGTATCTGATTATGGTTTGTAATAATTTGTATTAAAGCATTACCAAATTCAAAAGTATCACCGCATATAGTAATGTTTTTATATTTATATTTTTTTGTTGACTCAGATAAAAAGTAAAGTTTAGCTTTGGTTGTTTCACACAATTTTATTAATAAATCTGAATCAGTTGTATGGTTTGGAGGTAAAAAAATATGTGTTATTTCAATATCGTATTTTAATACAAATTCAAGGTATGAACTTATTTGATTAACTGGATTTACAATACATGCTGTTTTTTTCTTTTGGCATCCGATAATGTATGAAAGATTTCCCATATTATCAATAATCATTTGTTTATAATACATATTAATTTCTCCTGAAATATATTATTAAATTATGAGACAGGCTAATTTTTTAAACGACGGTTTGTATTAATCAAAAAATCAAATTATCTCATTCATAATTAGAAATACATACAAAATTCAAGCCAAATAATGTATATTTTTATTTATTAAATTTTTATCTAATAAATAAGGGTATTTAAATAAATACATATAGGTTAAATTATCAGTATTTTTATATTAATTATACTAATGTAGCTATAAAGTCCTATAAAGCAGGATGATTTTTCCTACTTTATAGTAAAAAAGGAGGTTTAGGAACGTGGATGAAATAACTTACTCAAATAGGCACATATATGACTTGGAATCTATTATGTATAATTGCGGAAGAGCTGTTTTGTCCACGTTTCTTAAGTGGTAAGATATAAATAAATTTGGATTTACCTGTATAATGATCTTATAATACAATCTTCCAATTCTTTTTGAGTAAAAGGTTTAGTTAATATTTCATGAATACCTATATGTTTTATTTTTTCTGAAATTAATACGTCTTTGTAACCTGTAAATAAAATAACAGGGATATCAGGTTTTAGTTTAAAAATCTTTTGAGCAAGTTCAATACCTGTCATATAAGGCATGGAAATATCAGTAATAAGTAAGTCAATTGTTTTGTTTGAGCTTTTAAACTTATTTAAAGCGTCTTTTCCATTTTCTGCGATTACAACCCTGTACCCCATTCTTTTTAACATTCTCTCGCAAACATCAAGTATAATTTCATCATCGTCAACAAAAAGAATCAGGTCATTTTTTTTTGTATTTTTTTTTTTCTTCATAGAAATTATTAGTAGTTTAAATTAAAAGGATCTGTAAATAATTGTCGACAGGCGCATGCAAAACGCTAATTTTCATTCCATAACAACCTGTCAAAATAAATAATATTTTTTAAATAGCATGAAATATTATATTTTTCCAGTTACAAATTGTAAAATATAATTATAATAATGACTATGGAAAAAGAAACACTATAATTCTTATGTTTTATTTGTTTGCAGGGTTTTTAAAAAAATGATAAAGAAAAGTCCAATATAATAGGACAATATCTTTGGAGGGTGTTTATAATACTCAGATAGCAGATGTCAAAACTTAAGCTATAGTGAAATTTGAAAATTCTAACTGTTTGAGTGTGAACTGAGTTTATAGGTTTTTATAATTTATAATTAGGGAAAAAATTTGAAAATTTTATTTATTGGAGTTGGTGGTTTTGCAGGAGCAATAATACGTTATTTATCAGTAAAATTTATTTATAAATTTCCCTTTGATTTTATTTTTCCTTTTGCAATATTAATTGTTAATGTCTCAGGTTGTTTTTTAATAGGTTTCTTATCAGGTATAATTGATGGAAAAAATATTTTTTCTCCTGAAATAAGATCTTTTCTTTTAATAGGATTTCTCGGAGGATTTACTACCTATTCTACCTTTGGGCTTGAAACATTTGATCTTGTACAAAGTGGAAAGTTTTTTTTATCTATATTAAATATTATGTTACACATAATATTGGGTCTGATAGCTGTTTTTATGGGAAATAGTTTATCCAGAGTATTTTAATATATGAAGTTATTTCGTCTTTGTTCCTAAGTAATAAAGATGCTTTCAGCTAATTTTTCCAGTTTTTTAAGCTTTAAAGATTTTAATATAATAATATTTTCTATAAGTTTTTTGGAAGCTACAGGAATATATTTTTCAAAATATGTTTTTTTTTTAACTTTAGATAAATAGGCAAAAGCACCGAGTATCTGCAAGTTGCGTGTCAGCGAACAGAACCTAAAACCACGAACAAATTGTTTTCTGTCAGTTTTTTTAATACTGGAAAATTTGTTTAAGCAGTAATTAAGTAGTTTGTTTGTTATATTTAGATCAAGATTTACATAGGGATCTATAAGAAGTGATGCAAGATCATATTGTACAGGTCCCATCCTTGCCCCCTGGAAATCTATGATATAAAATTTATTATTTTTTACCATTATATTTTTGGATTGAAAATCTCTGTGCATAAAACCGTTTATGGCAAACTTAATAGTTTTATCGGCAAGATATGAAAAATCATCGATAAAATCTTTTTTTGAGATATTAATTTTTAAATAATTAATGATGAATGCATCAATAAAATAGAAACATTCATTGTTTATAATAAGGTTTTTATCATATGTTGCAGTTTGATATGTCCATGAAGGGTTGAAATCTTGTTTTGCTTTAATTGACATATTAATTAGAATATCTATAACTGATTTGTATGTAGATAGAACCTCGTATGAATTTTTTTCTGAAATATATGATTTTAAAGATTTATCACCTAAATCTTTAACAAAAACCAGACCTGAAAATTTGTCATGGTGATAGATTTTTGGTACAGGAATATTTTTTTTATAAAGATGATTACCTATATTTATAAAAGAATCTATTTCACAAACAGATTCTTTTGTTTTTATCCCGTGTTCAACCATTATAAGTGTTTTTTTGTTTAAATACAGGCGGTGCCATATTCTATCTGAGCCATCTCCACAAATTTTGACAAATGCTATTTTATCTTTGTTATTGATATTTTTATTAAGGGATTTTTTAAAAGCTGATTTTGCTGTTATTTGTTTTGCTGTTTTTGTATAGCTTTTATATGTACCAATATCTACCCAGAAGGAATTATCGGTTATAAACCCTTTTAATTTGTTTTTTTGAAGAATAAGTTTTTTGTATAGTTTTATACTTGTAGAGAAGCTTTGTGTATCAATTTCATTTAAGATTATTGGGTCTATAACCTGAATACCTGTGAAGGTAAGTTTTTGTTTCATAAAATTTGACTCAGTGTATATGATGTTGTTGCCAAATCCTTTTATAAATCCCATAGAGTCAATTGTTACAGTATTAAATTTTTTACAGTCATGTAGTACTAAGGTAGCAAGAAATGGGTGGGTTTTATGAAATTTGTAAACTTCTGAAAGATCAATATTTGTATAAATATCACTATTTATAACAAAAAATGCTTCTTCACCAATAAAAGATGATATGTTTCTTATAGCACCGCCGGTTCCTAATATTTCAGGCTCAAATATAGTTGTTATGTGAGCACAATATTTTTTAGATAATATATAATCGTTAATTTTTTTTGCAAGATGGTGTGTGTTGATAATAATATCTTTGCATCCTGCATAAATTAGTTTTTCAATTATTATATCTAATAATGGTCTGTTGTCTATAGTAAATAGTGGTTTTGGTGTTGTTTTTGTATAAGGAAGAAGTCTTGTCCCAAAACCTGCTGATAAAATTAATGCTTTCATAATGTTATTGTGATAAAATAGACAAATAAGTTTGTATATGTTCGGAATAATATTCAATTTTTTCTTCTGCTTTTTTGCCTTTTACTCCATTTTCTATGAAAAATTTTTTAGCGTTTTGAAATGTTATGTAGGAGACTGATTCTTTTCGTTCTATTTCATGTCTTTTATACATCCGGTTGGCAAATGATTGTATTTTTTTTAATTCATCTTTTGATGTTATTACATTATCAGGGTAATGGGTAAAAAAATTTAAAACAATCGAATATGATTCAAAAAAAGTTTTTAAAAATGCTGCAAAATAATGAAGTTTTCTAAAGCCTGATGAGGTTATATTGTAAGTATCAGGAAGCGTTGGATGGGGAATAATAATAGCATCATCAATAAAATTTTTTATGTTTTTCCGAACACTGATTTCTGTTGTTTTTTTACTGTTTGCCGGAAATTCTTTAGAAAAAAAATCTAACAGAAAATTGTAGCTTGTGTAAATATTTGTTGTTGAAAATAAAAAAGCATCGTTTTTTAATATAGCAGCAGCTGTAAAAATTGCTGATATGAAAAATGAAATACAGTTGTTTTTATAATATTCAAGGCTAGATCGTTTTTGTTCATTTATTTTTATTTTTATTTTTTTTGTGTTGTTATCTATTGATTTAACATTGCTTTCAATAAATTTTCTGCTTATAAAAGATTCTAAAACATCATTAAAAGCCATGTTTTTATTTATAATAATGGTGTCTACTACTTTTGTATTTTGGGAAAGAAGATATTTTGTGTATGTTTCAAACACTGTTAAAAGGTAGTTGTATGAAATTAGTTTTTTATCGCAGTTTAAAATGGAAGCAGCTACAATCCCGTGTGGTGTTGCAACTCCGGCTTTATTTATTCCTGTTAAAATCTCACCCGCTAATTCCTGCCGCAGATTTTTAAGATCACGATTATTGATTTTATTAACATCAATATTCATTTTAGAAAGCATATCATTGAGATCAATTGGTGTATGAAAATTTATATAAATTTTCCCATATTTTTTTTTCAAAAATTTTCTGGCTTTTATAACACTTTTGATATTTTCTGGATTTTTTTCTCCTCCTGTAATTTCATGGATATAAGATTTTTCTTCAATTATTCTATCATAGCTGATATTAACAGGAATAAAAAGCATGTTTTTACATATTTTTTTTTTATAACCATTTAAGAGAATAGATAAAAAGCCAAATTGAGGTATTAACAGTTTGCCTGTTCTGCTTCTTCCTCCTTCTATAAAAAATTCAATATTAAATCCTTCTTCAATAAGTTTATGAACATATGCTGTAAATATTCTTGAATATAGTTCAGCTCCTTTAAAGCTTCTTCGTATGAAAAAGGCTCCACTTCTTCTGAAAACAGGACCAATAGGCCAGAATGAAAGATTTTTTCCTGCTGCAATGTGGGGGGCTGGCATATTGTTTTTATGCATAGCATATGAGATTAAAAGATAATCAAGATGACTTTTGTGACATGGAACTAAAATTAAAGGTCCTTTTTTTGAAGCTTCTTTTAAAAGTGTAAGTTCGCCTGTATTAATTATCATGTCTTCAAAAAGAGTGTTAAAAATTTTTTTTAATACAAAAGAAAAGAATTTTATCATACTTATGGTGTAAGATGCTGCAATTTCATCTAAGTAAGCATTTGCTTTTTTATGAACCTTTGTTAAAGGCATTTTTTTTCTTTTTGCAAACTGTTTCATGTAATCCTGAAGCTCAGAACTTGTTAAAATATTTAATTTTAATTCATCTGTTGATTTTAAAACAGGTCCTAATATGCTTTGACGAAGAGAGTTTAGATGGGAGATAAGATGTTTTTTAAGGAGTAATGACTGTTTTTTTACATCTTTATTGATTATGTCTTGCTGATTTAAAAAATTTTTTATATTTATAGGTTCAGCAAATTCAACAAAAGCTTTTTTTGGATTTTTTATGAGTAAAAAAAGTTTTTTTATATTACCTGGATTTGCACTTGAGCCAAAGATTATATCCCAAAATCCGATATTTCTTCGAATGGGCTTAATGCTGAAAAACAGTTGCTGGGGTATAATGATAATAGGTTCTTGTATGGAATTTTGCATATTAATAAGATACTCTATCGGATCAGGCATAGCTTTTACAAATCTTCGATAAAATCCTCTCTTTGAAAGAAGATGAAAAAAGCCTGATTTTTTTTTGATAAGTTCGGTTTTAAAATAGTCTTCTCTATAAGGGTCAGGGAATGTAAAATTTCTAAAGAAAAAATCTATATGGGCTATGATAGATTTTATGATTCGCGAGACAGGTTGAAGAAGATATACTTTATTGTAAAAACTAATTGTTGGTGCAGGTATATTTTCATTTTTATAACGGGTATGGCAAAAAAGATATTCAAGATCACTTTTGTGTTTTGAAGTATATAAAATGATTGCATTTTCATTTTTATATTTTTGTATTAATCTTATTTGTCTATTGTCAATTTTTATACCTGAAAATATAAGTTTTAGTAATAATGAAGATAAAAAACTTGTTTTTTCAGGAAGATAGTTCATAAAATGATTGTGTGTGCCTGAGAGTATGCTATTAATAACGCTTTTTTTGTCAGGTGATATTTTTTTGTTTTTTCGAAATGACATATCTGTTTTCCAAAAGTTATAAGTTGATTGTTTATGTATAGATTGTCACATAATAACCCAATTTAAAAAACAGGTACAAGGTTCTATGGAGGAAGGCGTATTGTATAATACGCAGGCGACCGATACCCCGGTGAAATTATTTATGTGTTGGTCTATAGTTTTTATATAGCACTTTTTATGTTATAATTTTCAAAAAATTTAATATCAAGCTGTTTATGAAATTTTTTAAAACTTGTTTTTTTATTAAAATATGATATATGTTTCAAAATATACAAAATCATTTTTAATATATTATAATTAGTAGTTATTGTTTTTATTATTTGGTTTTATAAAGAATATATATCATATATAAAAATTGAATTTTTAAAAAAAAGGTTGACTATTTTGATGATAATGCAATAAATCTATGAAAATATTTTTAGCGATTATAGATTTAAATAGTAAAAAGTGTTATCTATATAAAGATATAGATTTAAGTTTTAGATTAATTAATTTTACAAAGCTCTATGGAGGATAGTATATTATAACGCTTCTGTGGTAGTGAAATTATCTATAGTATAAATTTAGATGTACACATATTTTTATTTATTAAAATTTAGTTTGATATTTGGCAATTGATCTTAAGTTTCCCCGAATAATTTTAGTTTTTTGAAAAATCAAATTTTTTGTATTTAAAGGAGGATCGGTTATATGAAGACATTAATTGGTGGTTCTGTATGTGCTGTATTGGGTGTGCTGGGTATGGCTGTTTGGTTTAGTGCATTTCTAAGCTTACTTGCTGGAGCGATTCCTGCTATGCTGCTGCTTGGTGGAGCTTTAGCTTTGTATCTTGGATTTGATGAAATAAAAGACACCTGGAAAAAAGATGAAGGCGTAGATCCAGAAGTTGATGCACCTGTGGATAAAGACCAGGAAATTGCCGAATTAAAGCAGGAAATTGAAAGTCTTAAAAAATAAAAAATATTATCATATTTTTTTTAAGAATTGGGAACAAAATAACTTACGAAACTGGCGCAGGATTTTTTTTCATCTTTAAGGTATTTAAACAGACGCATGGTTTGCTATGTAACTGTTTGAGCAACGTGGGAAATGGACAAAAAGACAAGTTAGTTTTGGAAGTTATAAAGTTTCCTTCCTAAAAGCTCTTTGTCATTATGGTGAAGGGCTTTTTTTTATTGCATCAGTTGCAAGCGAGTCAGCTATTTCATTTCCTGTATTTCCTGAATGTCCTTTTACTTTTATAAGTTTTAAATCTTTAAATTCAGACATTATTTTTTTTATTGATAAAACAAGAGCTGTGTTTTTTTTAGGTTTCCATCCTAAAACTAATAGACCGTATGCGTATCCGCTGTCAGTATAAAGTCTTGCAGATATATTTTTTAATTTAATTATTTCAAGTCCTTTATATATGGCTTTGAGTTCTGCGATATTGTTTGTGGCATGACCTATGTATTCTGATATTTTTTTTTCTTTATCCTTATAATACATAACAACTCCAATACCGGATGGCCCTGGATTTCCTGAAGAAGCTCCGTCAGTATAGATAATTATTGAATTATCAGGTATGTTTTCTTTCTCTCTTTTTTCTTTTCTTTTTAACGGTTTTTTTCCTTTTTGTTTTTTGATAGTTCTTATTTTTTCATCATTTATTTCTTCTATGGTATTTTCATATATCCAGTATTGATAATCTTGTTTAAGATTATACTTGATCAGAACTTTTTTGTTTTTTATAACAGGCTTTTTATTATCTGTAAGCTGCATCCATACTTTGC
>DAOWNP010000196.1 GCA_030642545.1 Desulfobacteraceae bacterium
AATAAATTTAGTCCCGGAATAGCTGTAAGTGTACTAACAGGTATCGGAGTTGTATTTATGTACTGGATTGTATATAGTTTTTGTTTGTCTCTTGGTTATGGTGGTGTTTTATCGCCTGTTGTATCGGCATTTGGGGCTGATCTGCTTTTTATAACTATTGCTGTTATTATCATTTTTAACACAGAATAAAAAATAAAATAACTATATCTTTGAGGTAAAAAAACAAATTGATTTTTATATATAACCTTCTTTTACTAATTATTTTTTTTGCAGCGTTTCCTTTAATTATAATTAATATTTTTTTTGCAGATAAAAGGAAGAAAACTTTTTTAAAAAGATTGGGAATATCATCAGATTTATTTAATTTTTATAAGTATAAATTAAATAAATCTGATAAACCTGTATGGGTACATGCTCTTTCTGTAGGGGAAGTTGTGTCTTCTGTGCCTTTGGTAGAAAAAATAATAGATACTTACAGGAGGCGGCCTGTAGTTTTTTCTGTATCAACTCAAACAGGATACCAAACAGCAAAAAGAGTATTAGGGCATAAAACAGATCTCCTGTTTTATTTTCCATATGACATCTTTTTTGTAGTTCAATATGTAGTAAAAAAAATAGATCCATATATAATAGTGATAGTAGAGTCTGATATATGGCCTAATTTTATGAATACAGTTAAAAAAGAAAAAATCCCGGCAATTCTTGTAAATGCCAGATTATCTGCGCAATCGTATAAAGGGTACAAGCGATTTTCACCTGTTTTTATGTCTATGTTTTTACAATTTAAAGTTATTTGTACGCAAACTCAAAATGATTTCAAACGGTTTTTAAACCTTGGACTACGAGAAAACAGTTTAATAACAACCGGAAATATAAAATTTGATCAGAAATTTGATAACATAAATAAAGAGAATATAAACAGGTTAGATATTTTAATAAAGTCTAATTCAGATAAAAAAATTTTTATTGCCGGTAGTACTCATAAAGGTGAAGAGATTGTTTTATCAAAAGCATTTTCTAATATTAGAAAAGTTGTAAAAAATTCTATTTTTATAGTGGCTCCAAGGAATCCTGACAGAGCGGTAAGTATTAAAAAGATATTTTCAGATAAAGGTTTTTCTACTGTGTTTTACACAGATATTTTAAAGAAAAAAGCAGAAATGAAAAACAGGGATGTTTTAATAGTTGATATTATGGGTATTTTAACAACTCTTTATGCTGTTTCAGATGTGGTTTTTATAGGAGGAAGCTTGGCAGACGAGGGCGGACACAATCCTCTTGAGGCGGCTTTTTTTTCAAAACCTGTTATATTTGGTCCTGATATGAAAGATTTTAAACTAATATCTGATATGCTGATAGATTCTTGTGGAGCTTTTATTGTAAATAATGACAAGGAAATTTCCGATATGGTTTTAATGCTTTTTGCAGATAGTATAAAAGCAGATAGTATGGGCAATAATGCAAAAAAGGTATTTTTAAAACACAAGGGTGCAGTTGATAAAACCATAGAGGTAATAAAATCCATTGCAGATAATAAATAATGTAAAAAAAAATATTGAACTGATAATAAAAGGGGAAGAGCGAGGTACTTTTTTTTTGATAAAATCTTTTCTTTTTATCAGCTCTTTTTTTTACAAGCAGATTTTATACAGCAGAAATTTTTTATATAAAACCGGAGTTTTATCTTCTAAAAAACTTTCCTGTTTTACGATCTCTATTGGTAATTTAACAGCTGGTGGTACAGGGAAAACTCCTATGACTATTTATATAGCAAAGCTTATTTTAAATATGGGCTACAGGGTTTGTGTGATAAGTCGAGGTTATAAAAGAAAAAATGAATCAAAATATGCCGTAGTTTCAGATGGAGAAAATATCTTACTCTCTTCTGATGAAGCAGGCGACGAGCCTTATCTTATAGCAGAGAGTTTAAGTTACGTTCCTGTGATTGTAGGAAAAGACAGGTTTAAAGCAGGGTTAATGGCAATAAAAAAATTTAATCCTCAAGTGATTATTTTAGATGATGCTTTTCAGCATATTAAGCTAAAAAGAGAGTTAGATATATTGCTGTTTGATTATCAAAAACCGGTAGGCAATGGTTATGTTTTACCAAGAGGTCTTTTAAGGGAACCGTTATCAGCAACAAATCGAGCTGATGCTGTTATATTTACAAGATCAGACAAATTAGAACTACCGCATCATGAAAATTCTATTAACTATATAAAAGATCATGACAGTGTATTTAAGTCAGTTCACAGACCATATATAAAGAGAATTATAAAAGGATCGTTATCATCATCTAATAAAAAATTTAATACAGATGATGTATGTTTGAATAATAGCAGGGTTTTTGTTTTTTCCGGCATTGCAGATAATAATGATTTCAGGTATACGGTAACAAGTCTCGGCTGTAATATATTAGACTATATGGAGTTTGCTGATCATTATAATTATTCAAATAATGATATTGCTGAGATTTTAAAAAGAGCAGGCAAAAAGATTGATTTTATTGTAACTACTGAAAAAGATTATGTTAAAATAAAAGAGATGATAGATACTTCTGTTGATTTTGCAATAATAGGTGTTAAAATATCATTTAATAGTTTTACAAAATCTTTTGAAAAATTTATTAAAAACAAACTTATATGAAAATGATGAATTATGAATGGTAAATTATGAATTAAAGAATTCTACTAATTTATAATTTATTAGTAAGCGTTATTTCATTTTCATGTTTTGTTGTGCCTGTTACGGGCATGGGCGTTATATAATAAAGAGCATGGACAAAACAACTTCCACAGTTATGAATCGCAGGTTTGAGGATATTAATTTGTTCACATTAATAGGAATTTATTTTATTTAAATGAACTTATCTGAGCAAATAATTTATAAAATTTTATACTTTTTTTTAAAAACAGTTGGTCTTATTCCTCTTGAAGTATCTAAAAAAATAGCAAAATTTATTGCTTTATTGTTTTTTTATGTGGATAAAAAACATAGAAGAATAGTTATGGAAAGTCTTGCAAATGCTTATCCTCATGAGACTCGTGTGTATCAGTTAGAAAAAGAAGCCAAGGATGTTTTTTATAACACGGTTTTAATTTTTTTTGAAATATCATGGTCTTTGTGGCAGAATAGTAATAGCTTTAAAAAACATTGTGAGCTTGAAGGCTATATAAATTATGTAAATGCAGAAAACAAGGGCAAGGGCGTGCTTTTATTGACAGCTCATGTTGGAAACTGGGAACTTTTACCCATTGCTTTTTCAGGATTGAATTTTAAAAAAAATGCTCTTTACCGACCTTTGGATTTTACTCCTCTTGACAAATTAATACTTGATATTCGCTCAAGGTTTGGAACAAGATTTATTCCATCCTCTAAAGCAATGCGGAAAATATTTAAAGCTTTAAAAAAAAAAGAGTCTATTGGTATTTTAATGGATCAAAATGTAGACTGGTATGAAGGTGTTTTTGTTGATTTTTTTGGAAAAAGAGCGTGTACTGTTACAGGTCTTGCATTAATAGCATTAAAAACAAAAGCTCCGGTTATTCCTGTTTTTTTAATACGAACAAAAAATGGTTATAAATTACAATTTTTAAATGAAATTCCACTTGTTGAAACAAATGATAAAATGAAAAATATTGAAATAAATACGCAAAACTATACCAAAGCTATTGAAAATCAGATAAGGTGCAATCCAAATCAATGGTTTTGGATGCATAGAAGGTGGAAAACAAAACCATATTGTAAATTGTCGAGATAATATATAGTAAAAACCAACTGTTGCTTGATTTTAAATTATATGATACATTTAAAGAAGATAGAAATAATTTTATTTTAGAGAGTTTTTATATGGGTATAAATTATAATAAAGAATATAAATATCTTTTTGGACCTGTTTTATCCAGACGTCTTGGCAAGTCGCTGGGTATTGATTTAATGCCATATAAAACCTGTTCTCTTAATTGTATATATTGTGAATGTGGTAAAACAACACACTTAACTGTTAGTGAAAAAGAGTATACTCCTACTGAAAAAATTTTAAAGGAAATAGACACCTTTTTATCAGAGAAACCAGATCTTGATTATATAACTTTTTCAGGATCAGGAGAGCCAACCCTCCATTCCGGTTTGTCTGAAATTGTAAGTTTTATACACAAAAATTATCCAAAATACAGAGTTGCTTTACTTACAAACGGCACTCTGTTTGGAAATAAAAGCATAAGAGATAATGTTGCTGGTATTGATTTAATAATTGCTTCTTTTGATGCTGCAACAAAGGCTGTTTTTGATAAAATAAACCGGCCTCATTTAAAATTAAATCTTTTAAATATTGTTGAAGGGTTAGTTGATTTAAGAAAAGAATTTTGTGGAGAATATTGGATAGAGATTTTTATTGTTCCCGGAATAAATGACAATAAGGCTGAAATAGAAAAAATAGGACAGGTGATAAATTTAATATGTCCTGATAAAGTTCAGCTTAATTCTTTAGACAGACCAGGTACAGAGAATTTTGTTTTACCTGCTGACAAAAAAACTTTAAACAGGATCTCTTCTATACTTAATAATTCTGAAGTCATAACATTTGGCAATAACACTTTCTCAAAAGAAAAGTCAGGTAATATAAGCAGACAAAAGATTTTATCTACAATCAAACGCAGGCCTTGTACTATAGAAGAGGCAGCAAAGCTATTTTCTGTAAACGAGAAAGAGATTATACCTTATTTTGATTTTCTTAGTAAAAAAGGGTTTATAAAATCTGTTAGTATGCAAAGAGGACTTTTTTTTAAAGCTGTATAGTAAATTATTTACAAACAGAATATTAGGGTCATGGAGATTAATAAATTTCCATGACCCTAAGTACATCTCATTTCATAAATACTTGTTCAGAGCAGATATATTTTGTGTCTGTGTTCATACTGTTTTTTTCTTCATATTAAATATAATTTGGATTGATTTTATTATTAGAATTACTGTCAACAAGTAATAAAATTAAAAAATGTTTGAAATTTGCTACAAAAAAGCATGTCAGAGTTTTTTTTAAATTTAAGGAATGTGGATGAAATAACTTCCACAAATAGGCACATAGATTTAGAGTTAGATTTGTTCGATCTGAAAACTCAAAAACAGATGGAATAGCTGGCTCTTTTGATGTTTTTGT
>DAOWNP010000107.1 GCA_030642545.1 Desulfobacteraceae bacterium
ATCATAATGGCTCGGATGGCAAAAGACTTGAGGCTTTATCCCCTTTTGTTCAGAGAATGGGACAGATAAACCAGAAACCAGCCGTCTATATTTGCAAACAGTATGCCTGCCAGATTCCTGTAACAGAAGTGGACAGGTTAGACTTACTGCTGCATTGAGTTCACTTCTGAATATCGTGCATATAAAGAGGATAAAAAAATTCAAAATATTTTGATGGGGTTTTTAATATTAAATTTTACAGTTATTACATGTTGTAAAAAGATGGATGAAGATATCATGAGCAAAGAAGAATTAAAAGCAACGTTGACTCAATTGCAATACAGGGTAACTCAGGAAAATTGTACTGAAGTGCCTTTTCAAAATGAATATTGGGATAGTAAAAGACCAGGTATTTATGTCGATATTATTTCAGGAGAACCTCTTTTCAGCTCGTTAGATAAATTTGTTTCAGGGACAGGATGGCCCAGTTTTACCCGCCCCCTTGCAAAAGATAATATCGTTACTTGTGTTGATAGAAGTCAATTTATGACCAGGACAGAAGTAAGAAGTAAAAAAGCAGATTCCCATCTTGGACATGTTTTTGAAGATGGCCCCAAGCCAGCCGTGTTGAGATATTGTATCAATTCAGCTTCCATGAGGTTTATACCTGTAGAAAATTTTGATAAAGAGGGATATGGTGAATTTAAAAATTTATTTGAAAATGAAAAGACATATCAGCCTGAGAACAACAAAGAGGAGACCGCAACTTTTGCAGCAGGCTGTTTCTGGGGGGTTGAATCAATATTGAGTACTATAGAGGGTGTACTTGAAACAACCGTGGGCTACACAGGAGGACACCTGCAAAATCCAACTTATGAGATTATCTGTTCAGGCCAAACAGGTCATGCTGAAGCCATCCGTATAAAGTATGACCCAGGTATAATTTCATATGAAAAGCTGTTGGACTATTTCTGGAGATTACATAATCCAACTACTTTAAACAGGCAAAATTATGATGTAGGAACCCAGTATAGATCAGCTATCTTTTATCATAATGAATATCAAAGGGTAACAGCTGATAAATCAAAGACGAACTTTGATTTATCAGGGGTATTCAAAAATAAAGCAGTAACGGAAATAGTGCCTGCCACGAGCTTTTATAACGCCGAAGCGTATCATCAAGATTATTATAAGAAAAACAATCAACCACTCTGCCATGTTTTAAGAGATAAATAAACCAAAAGTTTCGTCCTCATTCCTGAAATAATACAAATATAATTTACGATATTCTTGTAATAATCATCATACATGATATGTATGATTTAAATTTTTTAAAAACTTACCAAAATATAAAAATTTATATTTTAATCAATACTTTCGCAAAATTAAAAAAAACAGAGAAAAACAGTTTTTTCTAATTTTGTAATATGCTGATTTTATTGTTATTTTAAAAACAGTTTTTTACAAAAACAGACCGAAATGTAAATTGGCGAAGGTGTTGTTAACAAAAGTAAATATTAAAGTAATGATATGGTTTTATATCAAAAAAAGGGGGAATTTTGTTACTTAAAATTAAACACATACCTGGAAAACATTGTGCCAGCACAGGCATGCAAGATATAGTAAATTTTCATAATATTAATTTTAGCGAAGCTATGTGTTTTGGTATTGGAGCTGGACTTGGTATTTGGTATATAGACGCTCCAGAGCCTCTATCAAAAATGGTACATGTTCGTTCAACAGATATTGAATCGCAATTTTTTACCAGAATAGGTATACCATTTAAATGGGAACAATTTGATGATCCACATGAAAGTGAAAATGCTTTATGTTCAAAGATTGATAAAGGCTTTCCTGTACTTATTCAAACAGATATATATCATCTTCCTTATTTTAATACAAAAACACATTTTCCAGGTCATGTTATAACTGTGTGGGGATATAATAAAAAAAAAGAAGTTTTTCATATAACAGATACAGAAAAAAAAGAAGTTATTGATGTGGGATTTGAAAATATACGAGCAGCTCTTTATAATAAAAATGGATTTATAACTTTAAACGGAAATATGTTTCAACCAACAGAGATTATACTTCCTGCTGATTTGGATCAAATAATATTACAATCAATAAAATATAACAGCGAGTGCTTAACAGATACAAGCTATGATTTTCAAGGTATTAAAGGCATGGAAAAATGGGAAAATGAAATAAATGACTGGCAAAAATTAAAGGATTTTAAATGGACAGCAAGATTCACATACCAGATATTAGAAAAACGTGGGACAGGGGGATCAGCATTTCGCCTGTTATATTCTAAGTTTTTAAAAGAAGCAGCTGAGTTTTTACCACAAATTAAAACAAATAAATTAGATACTCAAATGATAAATATTGCATTAGAGTGGGAAAAACTTGCTATGGCTTTAAAAAAAGCATCTGAAGTGGATACGCCTGATATCGCTTATATTAAAAAGTGTATAAATACTGTAAAAAATTCTGAATTTATTTATCACAATACTGTTTTATCAACTCTGTAATAAGGAATGTGGAAGTTATTTCATCCACGTTCCTAAGTTTTATATTCCACTATCTATAAAATTTTTTATTGCACAAAGATACTTATCCATACCTTTAAAAAAAATATCACCATGTCCAGCACCTTTTATTTTAACAAGTTTTTTATTTAAAGAGCTTGCTGAATTAAAGAGTTTTTGTCCATCACTAAAAGGTATAAGGGTGTCTTCTTCTGCATGAATAATTAATACCGGTTTTTTTATTTTTTTTATTTTCCCATAATTTTCTCTTTTTTCATCTTCTTTATAATTTAAAAAAGAGATGTCTGCCCCAAGAAATTTTAAAAGAGGTATCATTGATGCAAAACCGCTCTCTACTATCAAACCGGATATTTTCTTTTCATATGAACAGGCAATCTCTATAGCTGATGCACTGCCAAGCGATCTTCCCATAACAAAAAGTGTATTGCAGTAATTTTGTTTCTTCAACCAGCCTGTTATATAATTAAAAATAGTATGACAATCTTTCATCATATAAAATACAGTAGGATTCCCATCTGATTTACCATACCCCCTAAAATCAACAGACAAAAAATTTATACCATATGCGTTATACTTATTTGCAATATAATCATACTCTCCGGATATTTCCCCGTTTCCATGGAAAAACAAAATATTTGGAAAAGAAGAACCTGCCATGTAAAATCTACCGCTTATATTAATATCTTTTTCTACAGGAATTAAAATGTCTCTTGCTATTAAAGAAGTTTTTGATTCATCATTGTCTTTTCTTGGATGAAAAATATAAGAGAGTATTTCAGGAGTATCTAAGTATGAATAATCTTCAAGCAATAAATCAGTCATATGAACCTCTTTTTAAATATATATTTTTATTATTTTATAGATTGTTAAAAAATTTATTATAACCTTGCAATTAGAATTTGTCCAAAATATTTTGGAAAAAAGTTAGGAAAGATGAGTTGTTTTACTTTAAGCTTTTTAGGAAGGAAGTTTGCTTAGGACAGACTGGCGGACAAAAAAATGTCCGCCATAATTTTTATGAATATACTTCTTTAAATGCAGGTGAATGAAATTGCAGTTCATCTGCAATTTTCTCTTTATGAAAATGAACATCACCCATATCAAAGAGTAGTGATCTGGTACGTAAATGGTAAAGTCCTATATCCATCTCTTCTGTCCACCCTATAGCTCCATGTAAAACTATGGAATGATAACAAAGATCATGATAAATTTTATTTGCTGAAGCTTTTGCCATTGAGTTTAGCCTTGCCGATGAATTACCAGTACTAATTTCACATGCTGCTTTACGAACCAGAAATTTTAATCCTTCTATTCTCCCCATAAAATCAACTAATCTATGCTGGATCGCCTGAAACGATGCTATGGATCTGTTAAACTGTTTTCTCTCTTTTGTGTAGTTTACAATAATATCAAAAACTGCCTGGCACCCCCCTGACATTTCAGCTGCTTTTAATACTGAAGCCTGTTGGAAAATATAGTCAACAATTTCCCATCCTTTATCTTTTGTTCCCAAAATATTTTCTTTGGGAACTTTTACATCCTTAAAAACTATTTCGCAGCGGCAATCTTTTGCAGCAGTGGGTATAACCTCTATATTTATTCCTTTTGTTTTCGCATCAACCATAAACAAGGTTATACCATGATTGGCATCTTTTCCTTTTTGAGTTCTTGCTACAACCAATATCTGCTTTGCTGAATTTGCAAATGGAACAAATAGCTTTGTTCCATTTAAAACATAATTATCTCCTGATAAATCTGCTGTAAGTTCAATCTCATTGCTATAATTATTTGCTTTTTTTTCTGTTTGGGCAAGCGTCCAGATATGACCTTTTTCAATTATTTTTGGTAATATTGCTTTTTTTTGCTCATCTGTACCGAATTTTACGATTGGAATTCCACAAAGAGCAACTGTGGTAAAAAAAGGGCAGGGTGTAATATTTCTTCCTAACTCTTCCATGAAAATCATAAGATCTAAAAATTCACCTTCAGTGCCACCATATTCTTCAGGAAATATTAAGCCAAGATATCCTAATTTTACCAGTTTTTTCCACATTTTTGAATCAAACCCTGACTTAGTCTCTTTTAGTTCTCTTACTTTATCTTTTGGACACTCTTTTGTAAAAAATTCTCTAACTGATTTTTGTATTAATTTTTGTTCTACACCTAAGGAAAAATCCATTTAACGCCTCCTTTTATAGATTGTCACATAATTATCCGATTTTAAAAATTGGCACAAGGCTCAAGAGAGGAGATAATACTAATCGTATATCTCCGACCGATAACGCAGTGAAATTATTTATGTGACGGTCTTTAGTAAGATCTTGGCAGTTGAAGTCCAAAATTAGCTATAATATTTCTCTGAGTGTCTGTTGTTCCAGCAGCTATTGCCAGTCCAATACAATAATAATACACATGTTCAACACTTCCTTTTAGTTTTGACCATCTTGGATCTTTATTCATAATATCCATTTGGGAATATACACCCAAAATATCAGAGCCTACCCGGCTTACTTTTTCCAGTAATTGATCACAAAGAGCCTTGTCTCTTGAAGGTTCATAAATTACTATTTTTTTCTGATCTTCTTTCCATGCAGATTCAAATGATAATATTTGCAGGGTTTCTATATCTATAGCGAGATCAGCAAGACTTTGACGAACAAAAGGATCATCTATTCTGTCTGTCTCTTTTGCATATTCAACAAGTTCGTCTAAAATTCTTACACAAGCTCCACCAGCAGAAAGAGCCAGCCCTCTTTCAAATGAAAGAGCAGTCATAAGCTGGGACCAGCCATTATTTTCAACTCCCACAAGATTCTCAACAGGAACTTTTACATCATCAAAAAACAATTCATTAAAGACATGCCCCCCCATAAAATTTTTTAGAGGATTTAAAGTTAACCCTTTGCTTTTCATATCTACAATTATAAGGCTTAACCCCTGATGTTTTTTTTCTGTATTTTGTTGTGTTCTGCATGCAAGCCAGATGTATCTCGCTTTATGAGCACAACTTGTCCAAACTTTTTGACCATTTATAATATAATTATCACCGACTCTTTTTGCAGTGGTTTGAAGGCTTGCCAGATCACTGCCGGAATCAGGTTCGCTATATCCTGTACACCACACTCCGTCAGGATCGCCAGCTGCTATAAGTGGAATATATTTTTCCTGCTGCTCTTTAGTACCAAACAGCATAAGTGAAGGTCCTACCCATGCGGTTCCACTAACACCCATTCCTATTCCGGGAATGCCCCAATACCCAGCCTCCTGAGCAAAAACAACTTTTTGCCATGTTGATGCTCCCATTCCTCCATATTCTTTTGGCCATGAAATTGTAAGCCATTTTTTTTTTGCAAGTTTTTGTGCTATTGACATGGCAAAAGCCCAGTTTTCATCAGTATGTTCTTCTTCAAACATATTACCTATAAAGCCTTTTGGTAAATTTTCTTTTACAAATTCCCTGATTTCAAGCCTAAACTGTTCTTCCTTTTCGCCAAATTGAAAATCCATAAATTCTCCTTCATGATTATGGGTCAAAATTATAAATTACAGATATAAGAAACACTGCATTCTTATGAAACATCAGAAAACAAAGCCAATAGTTCAATAATAAAGCAAAAGCTCTGGTAGATAAGGAACGATTTATAATTGTTAAGATTGTTTTAATCGTAAATCAAGATTTGCGAATTTTGTCAATAAAATATTGACAAAATTGAGATAGTATAGCATTAATTTATTTAGAATTACATTAAATAAGTAGAAGTAATAATTACTATCTTTTTTCTACCTTAAGTACAAGTATAAATTTGTTTTGTGTACATTCTTTTACTTAAAAGAAGTAGCTGAAACAGCAAAGAATTTTTCGAAAACACGTCAGGTTTGTATGAAAGTCTTTTTTAATACTGTTATTTCAATATGTTATAAAAGGTAAAAAAAATCATTTTTTCTAATTTTGTAACAACCTGTCGAATGCTACTTGTTTTTTTTATAAGATTTTAAGAATGGGGATAAAAATGAGATGTGATCTGTGTGGATGTCCAATTAAGAACAAAGAGGAGACAAAATATCGTGGACAGATACTGTGTGAAGATTGTTATATGGATATTCTATCTTCCGCCAAAATATGTGATCCATGGGCAACTTATATTGCAAAATCAGCTTTAGATCAAGAAGTTACCATAACTGAACTTCAGGAAGAAATTTTAAAAATATTGACCACGTTAGACGGAGTAGAGGCAACGATTTTGGCAGAAAAACTTAATATTAAATTAAGTGACCTGCATCAAGAGATTGCAACTTTAAGACATATGGAAAAAATAAGAATAAAAATAAAAGATGGTAACAGGGTCATTTGTTTGTGGTAAAAATGTAAAAGTCAGGGAAGTGGGAGAAAAGAACATACCCATATCACGTCAGGTTGTTACGGAATGAAAAATTAATTCTAAAAACTTTTTTCAAATAAGCGAAATGTCCGATTAACGAGTTGTTTATAATTCATTGTTTTCCAAAAATGAATAATATCCTTTTGTATTGAAAATAATATGGTCTAACAACTTTATTCCCAAAATAGTTGAAGCTTCTTTTATTCTTTTAGTTACGGTAATATCTTCTTTGCTTGGTGTTAAGTTGCCTGATGGGTGATTATGTGCTATTATTAAAGCAGATGCTCTGTCTGTTATAACATCTGCAAATATTTCTCTTGGATGAACCTGGCTTTGATTGACAAGACCAATGGTTATAACACGAATATTCATTACTTCATTGGCACCATTAACAGAAACACATAAAAAATGTTCCTGTTTCCGATCGCTAAAATGTTGTATTACCGGAAGAACATCTGTTGGTGATTTTATTTGTAATCCTTCTGGTTTAATCCTTCTTCTAAAAAATTCAAAAGCAGCTATAATAGCCGTTGCTTTTGCAATACCAATTCCATTAATAGCAGTGATATCTTTAACTGTAAGATTTGTACTGCATATATCAATGACTTCTATTAAACTTTTAGATAGTGATATTACATCATGTTTTTGTGTTCCTCGGCCAAGTAAAATTGCGAGTAATTCTACATCGGATAAGGAAGCAGAGCCTTTTTCAATTAGTTTTTCACGAGGACGCTCTTTTACAGGCATCTCTTTTATTTTTTTCATTTTTTTATTATAACATATACTTTTATAGAGAGTAATATTAAAAATCAAATACTCTCAAAAATACCAAAACCCAATTTAAGATGCAAAAAATTATTAGATCTTTTGGAAGTTCGATTTCCAACATATTTACCATATGTAGAGTTTGATAAAG
>DAOWNP010000260.1 GCA_030642545.1 Desulfobacteraceae bacterium
GCTAAAAGCAAATATTGAAAAATCAATAGGATTTCCCAGCCACCCTGAAAGAGATGGATCTTTTTCAGCAATAAATTTTTCTACATCAGCAGGCAATGGATTAATAAACAGACCTTCGCGCTCACAATCATCAGCAGAAAGAACACATTTACCGCCACCACCGCCAATAAGTAGACTACGACAGGAATATACCGGAGGAATCATGGAAAATATAACTAAAAGATCTAATAATTCATCCTGATTTAAAGCCGATATAACATTAAACTGTTTGTAAAGAGTTTCCCAGCTATCTATAGAACCTGCAATAGACGCTGTATGTGATGCTGTTGCTCTTGAGCCTGCTGCACCTTTTCCTCCTTTAACTATAATCACAGGTTTTTCACATGATGCTTCTGATAAAATTTTTATTAATCTTTTACCATCTTTAGCCCCCTCAATATACATAAAAATAATTTCTGTTTCAGGATCTATCAACAAATATTCCAATAAATCACACTCATTTAAATCAAGTCCATTTCCATAACTTACAACTTTGCTGAATTGTATCCCCCTTAAAGCACCATGTCTTACAATATCTCCTGCAACACCCCCACTTTGTACAATACCTCCTGCATTTCCTGCTTTTGTTGATAAATTATGATTAAAACTTATTCCTGTTTTTGGACAATATACTCCCATACCATTAGGTCCAATCAAACGGATTCCGAGTAATTCTGCTTTTTTTTTAATCATTTCTTCAAGAGCTGCCGCACGGCTATCACCTGTTTCGCTAAATTTTCCTGTTAAAAGATGAACAGCAAAAATACCTTTTTCTCCACATTCATCCAAAAGATTCATAACAAGATCTGCACGCACACAGCAAATAACATAATCAATCTTAAATGGAATATCCCTCAGCGATGCAAAAGCCTGTATACCTAAAACAGATTTATCTTTATGATTAACAGGCACAATTTTCCCTTTAAATCCTGAATCTGTTAAATATCTCATATATTGATATCCATAAGAGATAATACTTTCAGATGCCCCTACAACAGCTATTGATTCAGCACAAAAAATATCCTGGAAAATTTTATATAATTTATCTTTTTTATGTAACATGCATCTCCTTTTATAAAAATATTATTCAAAATAAATAATTTTACGAAATTCCATTTTTTTTTAAAATAAAAAAAAATCCAGCTTGACAGTTTGATTAATTTATACATAGATGAAAAATTATAAAAAGAAAACAGATAAATTAAAAAAAAACAATGATTTTTCGTATTTGTTTTATAACCTATTTAATATTTATATTTTTGTACCAACTAAATTTAACAAAGTTTCAGGAGGTAGTTTTATGGTAGGGATTCGATCATTTGGCGGTTACGTCCCCCGCTATCGATTAAACCGTGGAAACATATTTAAAAGTATGGGCTGGATTAATATGGCCAATATCGCATTAAGCCGTGGTGAAAAAGCTGTTGCAAACATGGATGAAGATAGTTTAACCATGGCTGTGTCTGCAAGCACAGACTGTATTAATGGATTTGACAAATCCGATCTTGGCGGAGTATATTTTGCCTCAACAACATTCCCATTTAAAGAGAGACAAAATGCAGGAATTGTAGCAGGTGCACTGAACATGAAAGACGATGTTCGTTCTCTTGATTTTGCAGGGTCTCTTAAAGCAGGAACATCCGCCCTTATAGCAGCTATGGAAGCTTGTGGATCTAAAGGTGCAAACAATATCGTAGTATGCGGGTCAGATTCAAGACTCGGCAAAATGGGCAGTCCTCAGGAATTAATATTCGGAGAAGCAGCTGCTGCATTTCTTGCAAGTGATACAGATGTTATAGCAGAATACAAAGGCTCTTTTTCTCTTTCTCTGGATTTTGTTGATCATGTTCGTGGTGGCAATTCAAAATTTGACCGCCAGTGGGAAGACAGATGGATCAGAGATATGGGATTTACACAGATAATTCCTCAGGCAATAAACGGCTTTCTTGATAAGTTCAATGTTAAAATGGAAGATTTTTCCAAGGTAATTTATCCATGCCATTATTTTCCGGCCAGAAAACAGATTGATAAAATGATTGGTCTTTCTCCGGAAAAAGTTCAGGACACCATGTTAGGTGAAATCGGTGAAATGGGTGTAGCTCAACCTCTTACCATGCTTGCAAAAGCGTTAGAAGATGCAAAACCAGGTGATAAAATACTGGTTATCGGGTATGGAAATGGATGTGATGTTCTTGGATTTGAAGTAACCGAAAATATTACAAAACTTAACAAACGAATAGGAATATCCGGCTATCTTGCAAACAGAGCAGATCTTAAAGAATATACCAAATATCTCGCATGGCGACATATTATAGACGTTGATGCAGGACTCAGAAGCGAAGAAGACATATGGCCACGCTGGTCACTTGATTGGCGATACAGAAAAACTATTTTAGGCTTTTGCGGTACAAAATGTACAGAGTGTAATGTTCCACAGTTTCCACCACAAAAAATATGCGCTAATCCGAAATGCGGTTCAGTTAACACAACAGAAGAATATTGTTTTGCCGATAAAAACGGAAAAATATTCAGTTATACAGGTGATAATCTTGCTGCATCTTTTGATCCTCCTCAAATCTACGGGAATATTGATTTTGATGGCGGAGGCAGATATATGATTAATTTTACTGATTGTGAACTGGATGCTATTTCAGTTGGAATGCCGGTCTCTTTCAGTTTTCGTATTGTTCGTTATGATAAAGCAAGAGACATAACGAGATATTTTTGGAAAGCCGTTCCAAAACAGGGGGTGTAATTATGGCAAAAGGGATTAGAGATAGAGTTGTTGTCCTTGGTATGGGATGTACTAATTTTGGTGAACGCTGGGAAGCATCTGGTGATGACTTGCTTGTTGAGGCATTTGTAGATTGCCTTAAAGATGCTCAAATAGACAAAAAAGATATCGGAGCTTGCTGGCTTGGAAGCTGTATGCCAGATCTTTCTATAGGAAATACAGCACTGCCATGTGCAAAAGCCTTAAAACTTCCATTTATTCCTGTAACCCGCATAGAAAATGCTTGTGCTACAGGAAGTGAAGCTTTTAGAGGTGCTTGCTATGCTGTGGCATCTGGTGTAGTTGATATTGCCCTTGCAATTGGTGTTGAAAAAATAAAAGACACAGGCTATGGTGGTCTTCCCCTTGCCGGTTTTGCAGGAATATTGGGTGATCTTATAGGTGCAAATACATCAGCTCCTGGAATGTTTGCTCAGCTAGCTTCAGGATATGAAGCAAAATATGGTGTTCCCATGGAAACACTAAAACAGGCCATGGCACATATTTCATGGAAAAGTCATGAAAACGGGGCACTGAATCCAAAAGCACATTTAAGAAAAAAAGTATCAATAGAAAAAATACTTAATGCTCCCATGATAGCATATCCTTTAGGATTGTTTGATTGCTGTGGAGTAAGTGATGGTTCAGCAGCAGCCATAGTCACAACTCCTGAAATTGCAAAGACTATTAAAAAGAATCAGGAACTTGTAAAAGTAAAAGCTCTGCAAATAGCTGTAAGCTCAGGTGAAGAGTCCATATGCAATGATTATGACGGAGCAAGCATATGGACAACACAAATTGCTGCAAAAAGAGCATATGACGAAGCGGGAATAACAAATCCACGCAAAGACATAAGCCTTCTTGATGTCCATGACTGTTTCTCAATAACTGAATTAAGTACTTATGAAGATCTCGGAATTTCAAAAAAAGGAAAAGCTGTAGATGACATTATGGAAGGATTTTATGATCTTCGTGGCGGTGGAGTTCCTTGTCAGACAGACGGTGGATTAAAATGCTTCGGACATCCCATTGGAGCATCAGGCTTAAGAATGATGTTTGAAATATACAATCAGCTTTTAGAAAGATATCCGGAAGAAAGACAAATAAAAAATCCAAAATTCGGATTAACTCATAATCTTGGCGGCCAGCCTATCAATAATGTTGTTAGTATCAATATTCTTGGATTATAAAAGCTCAAAAAGGCTATTAAAGAAAACTTA
>DAOWNP010000173.1 GCA_030642545.1 Desulfobacteraceae bacterium
AGACATATGAGTCAAAATCTATGCGATTGGCAGCCCATAGTGCAGAAATCTCTCCAAAACTATGACCAAAACAAGCATAAGGAATAATATTATAACTGTCCAAAAGAGTTTTTATCATAGCACAAACAGCACCTATGGCAGGTTGAGCTATATTTGTATTGTTTAATTTTTTTTGAGCAGTTTTTATTGAAATATTTGAACCAGGATAGATATAATCACTTAACAAAAAAGTATCACTAAAGGCATGATTAAAAAGAGATATTATTTCATAGGCCGGTCTAAAACAACATACAAGATCTTTACCCATATCAGGATACTGACTTGCCTGCCCCGGAAACATAAACGCAAGCTTTCCTGAATCAATATTATTATCTGTAAAAATAAAATTATTATTTTGCGATAAATCAGATAATTTATTATAAGATTTTTTTATAGCATCAGATATGAGTTTTTCAATCTCTTCCATTGACCACGAATGATCTATTACAATAATTGCTTTTTTATTATGAGAACAATCAAACAGTTCACGTTCCGTTTTAATTTTTAAAGCAAGCTGATTAAAATCAGGCTTTGCTTTAAAAAAACCAACAAAAGCATTAATTCTATTTAAAAGTTCATCTCTATTTTTAGCTGAAAAAGCAAGAATATCAACTCTGTTATTTATAAATTCAGGATTCTGCCTGTTATTATACTCTTCAAGAAGAACGTGAAAATTGCTTCCTCCAAATCCAAAAGCACTTACACCAGCTCTTTTTGCCTTATTTTTATCTATAAACCATGGTCTTGATTTTGTGTTTAAATAAAAAGGAGATTCAGATATATTTAATTTAGAATCAGGTTTATCAACTTTTAGAGTGGGTGGAATAACTCTGTGATAAAGAGACAGTGCTGTTTTTATAAGACCTGCCGCACCAGCTGCAGCCTTTGTATGCCCTATCATAGATTTTACAGACCCTAAAGCACAATATTTATCATTTTTACTATTGGCAGCAAAAACAGCAGACAGAGCCTTAAATTCTACCTGATCACCTATTTTTGTACCTGTCCCATGAGTTTCAATCATTTGTATTGAATCAGGACTGATATCAGCAGATTTATAGGCACTGCATAATGCATCTATTTGCCCCTCAGCCCTTGGAGCATATATACTTTGACTCTTTCCATCACTTGAAGTACCTAATCCTTTGATAACAGCATAAATTCTATCTTTGTCTTTTTCTGCATCACAAAGCCGTTTTAAAACAACCATTCCAACACCTTCACCAAGAACAGTACCATCTGCTTTCTCAGAAAAAGGACGCGCTTCTCCTGTTTTTGACATAACAAGAGATTTCGTAAAACACATGTGCATGAAAATATCATTTAATGTGTCTACGCCACCGGAAATCACCATATCACTCCGGTTTGAATTAAGCTCCATAATTGATAAATTTATCGCAGCTAAAGAACTGGCACATGCTGCATCCACAACACAGTTTGTCCCTTTAAGGTCAAGCCTGCTGGCAATTCTGCCTGAAACAACATTACCAAGCAGTCCCGGAAATGAGTTTTCATCCCATTTTGGATATAATTCTAAAATCCGTTTTAGAATTTCGTCTGATTTTTTTTCATCTATTCCTGATTTTTTGAGTGCATTTTCCCATTTTGGATAATCAAGGCGGGCTCCTAAAGGTATAACTTGTTCCTGCGTTCCTGTAACCCCGAGAATAACACTGGTTTTTGACTTATTAAAACTTTTACCAGAATTATTATATCCTGCATCATCTAAAGCCATTTTTGCAGTAACAAGTCCTAAAATTTGAGAAGTATCTGTTGACTGTACGGCTTTTGGAAGAATCCCAAACTCAATAGGATCAAATGATACCGGAGATATAAAACCACCTCTTTTACAATAAATATGGTCCTCTTTATCTAAAGTATAATCAGAAGCAAGCCAGTGACTCTCAGGTATCTGTTCTATACAATCTTCTCCATGATACAATACCCTCCAAAACTCATCTGCACCAAAAGCTTTTGGGAAAATACAACCTATACCAATAATAGCAACCAAACCAGATAAATCTGCTTTATTATTATTCAATTTTTTTTATCCTGCTGTAGTTTGTTATACGATTTGAATTATTAATTATATTATGATTAAATCAGTAAAGAACAGTCATAAATTTTTAAAAAGATATTCCTTCTAACCTCCTGTCAAGTTACAGATTAAATTAATAATTTTTATTTTATGTCAAGTCATTTTTTTCTTTTTTAAATGCTGTAATTAAGCGAAAATTCTTAACAGGTTACCATCTACACAAAAATTAAAATCGGCATACTATTTGCTTTAATATCTCTTAAGTATTGATTTTTATTCCTTTTTTATTTATCAAATTTTATTTATCTATTTTTATTTATCAGGTTACATATAGAAAACATGCGGTTAATTATATACATCTTTGTTAATTTAATTTTTATCAGTAATTTTACAAATAGTGTTTTATCTAAGGTTACAGATAATTATAATACAGATAAACCAACTCTTCTTTCTGCAAATATTATTAAAACCAATAAAATAAAATTTATATTTAACAAAAAAGCACATTCTAAAATATTAAAAATAGATGATTTTGAAATTTTAATAGCATTTAAAGATATTACTATATCTAAAAAATTTAAAATAGACAATATAGAAAACCCATTTATTAAAAAACTGTCATTAAATTATCTTCCGGATAATGTTGCAGGTTTTACAGTTAAAACAAAAAACAAAATATCAAAAACAGGATCAAAATGGGCAAAAGACAATCTATCTTTTGAACTCAAGCTGTTTTATATAAAAAAAAGTGCAAAAAGGAAAATTAAAAAACAAACAAACAAACAAGATAAAAAAAAAATACTTCCCAAAAAAGAACCTGAATTAATAAGCAAAAAAAAATTTATGCCTGTAAAAAAACAAACAAAAAGTATTTACAACGGAAATATTAACGATATTTTAATTGAATTTAGAAAAGATGACTGCATTAATCTTTTTTCAAGTTCAATAAAAAAGATCAAACAGGAAGCATGGGAAAATGCATTTACAATGCTTAAAGAGTATATAGACAAAAACCATGATCCTGCTGCTCCATGCTTAGAAAAAGCTTATTATTTAAAAGCTTATACATACTATAAATTAACAAAAAACTCTGATATGGACAATATGAAAATCAAAGCCGAAGATATGTTAATGGAAGCTTCCAGTTATTTTCCGGAGTCATTGTATTATCCTTATGCCCTTGCCTGTATTGGTCTTATTAAAACTGATTTGGAAAACAATGATTCTGCCATGGGATATTTTAATATAATATTAAACAAATATAAAAATTACAAAGGAACTCCTCAAATACTATTTAATCAGAGCACGCTATATTTAAAAAATAAAAAATACAAAAAAGCAGTTAATACTTATAATAAAATAATAAAAAACTACCCTTATAGTGAATATATAACCGATTCTAAAATTGGTATAGCAAAAGTAATGTATCATAAAAACAAATTTAAAAATGCTTTAAAATTATTTAATGAGATAATTAAAGAAAATCATAGAAAACAATTTATTCACGCTGACCTGTTAGAATACATGGGTAATTGTTATTATCAACTAAGTAAATTTAAAGAAGCAAGAAATAAGCTGAGTCTGGCATATAATCTTTTTCCAAAAAAGATTAAAGGTGATATAATTTTGACGAGAATAGGAGATACATATAGATATAGCAGGAATATAGAAAAGTCTAAAAATATCTATCAATTTGTTATTGATAACTTTAAAGGTACAGACGGCTATATTGTAAGCCTAATGAGACTCGCTGACAGTATTAAAGATCCTGTTGCAAAAAATAAAATTTATGATGAAATTTTTGAAAATTATCCAGACCATGATATGGTTAATTTAGCAAGCTTTAAAAAAGCTCAGCTTTTTTTTAATTCAGGAGAATATGAAAAAAGTATATCTCTGCTTTTTGATCGGTTTTCTTCTTTTTCTTATTCTCTGAGACAAGATGCCAAATATCTTTTAGAAAAATCTTTTTTAAATATGTTTCATGAGTTTAAAAAAACTGATGCTTATCCAAAAATTATCATCTTTTATAAAAAATACAGTCAACAGTTAACAATGATAAACTCAGCTGAAATTTATCATCTCGCAGGCAAAGCTTATCTTGACGGGCACCTTTATCCAAATGCCCAAAAACTGCTTGAAAAAGCTTATTACTTATATAAAGACAATGAAAAAAAGCCGGAGCTCTATTTATCTTTAGGCATAGCTCTGTATGAAACAAATGAAACAGATAAAGCAATTAAAATGTTTTACAAATATATAACAACTAACGGTAAGCCTGTACATAAAGTATATAAGCATCTATCTTTAGCATATTTAAAAAAAAGAAAATATAAAAAATCAATACAATTCTTAAATAAAGCTGAATATTATGCAAATTCAGACAAGGATAAAGTAATAATCATGATGAATCAGGCAAAAGCTCTAACAGCTTTAAAAAATTATAAAAAAAGTATTGAAGTTTATAAAAAACTTATAAAAATTGTACTGGCTGCTAATGATAATAAAATTACCGAAATCTCTACAATATATAACATGCTTGCTGAAAATTATTTAACACTAAAAAAATATGATGAAGCTGCTAATGCTTTAGAAAATGCAATAAGTTTATCTAAACCTGATGCCAATATATCAGATTTAAAATTCAAACTGGCCATGTCTTATTATAAAGACGGGAAAACAGACAAAGCCAGGACAACCTATAAAAATGTAGCTGTTTCAGAAGATCTGTTTTGGGGAAGACTTGCTAAAGAAAAATTAAAAGAGATGCAGATTCGATCCAGGATAGACAAGCTCGAATCCAAGGTATAGTCTCGACAGGCGCATGTAAAACACCGATTTATCCAAATTTTTGCGTTGGAAAATTGATTTTGATCCTCTTAAATATTAACTGAAAATTTTAAATTATGCATAAAAATCAAATTTTAATA
Organism: Desulfobacteraceae bacterium; assembly: GCA_030642545.1. GTDB lineage: Bacteria > Desulfobacterota > Desulfobacteria > Desulfobacterales > DAOWNP01 > DAOWNP01. Next base: position 5,008 of record DAOWNP010000173.1, read on the forward strand.
GTAGATAAAGATTATAGAGATGCAAATACTATTACAGCTTTTTTGGAAGATTGTGGTTATAAGATAGACACTGTTTATGATAAAAACAGCGGCATAGCTGCTATTACGGAAAACAGTTATCAGGTAATAATAGCTGATTATGAAGTAACAGAAGGAATGGAATTTTTCACAAAAGTTAAAAATAAAAATCCTGAGACCTCAATTTTATTTACCTCGCAACAGTCTTCTGTAGATAATGCAGTTTTGGTTATGAAAGCAGGTGCAGCAGATTTTCTTATCAAACCAATCGAATTATCTCATATAGGACTTTGTGTTAATAAATTGTTTTATCAAGATAACAATACTGCATTATCTCATCCAATAAAAAAAAAAGTTGAAATAATAACAAGAAACAAAAAAGTAAAAGAGCTTTTAGAGCTGACACAACAAATTGCAGATAGTACAGCATCAGTATTTATTTCCGGTGAAAGCGGGACAGGTAAGGAACTTTTTGCCCGTTTTATTCATGAAAACAGTAAAAGACGAAACAAACCTTTTGTA
>DAOWNP010000012.1 GCA_030642545.1 Desulfobacteraceae bacterium
GATAAATAATCAAAATATTGGATTTGTATTTCATGTAAAAGTTTTTTTTGTACAGAATCACCTACTGTTTTTTCTGAATCTTTAATATTTTTTTCAAAATATTTATTAATCTCTATAAACTGATTGTAAAAATCGGAATCTTTTGAAATTATATATTTTTTTTCAAAACTTGTTAAAGAGACCATATTATCAAGAAGCTTTTCCATTAAAATAATGGTTTTACTGTCAATATATGCGGCACTTGTTGTAAGTTTGTTTAATTTATTTATATTGTATATACAAAAAACTCCTAAGAAAAATACCATAATCATAATGATTAAGTATCCAAAAGTAAGTCTTTGAAATATACTAAATTTCATAATAAAAGCCCTGATCAACAGGTTGTAACAATTTCTATCCTGTTTTTTTATTTATAATTTTAAGGTGTTAAATAAAAAATGTTATATTAACCAATAAAAAAAAATATGTCAAACTCAAGGATTTGTTTTAAATTTTGTTATCAGATTAAATTTATATCCGAAATTAAAACTAAGCCAAAAATATAAAAAGGGAAGATGTTTTTGGAGGAGGTTATTTGAAAAAAATGGGAGGTTTGATTTGCTTTTTTCCTCCCATTATTATCAATTATTTTTCATGGGCATTTTTTTTAAAAACTTTTTTGTATGATCTGCATGCAGGACAAAGGTTTTCTTCAAGTTTTACCATTGTATAAAGAATTCCTTTTCCATTTTCTCTTGCTCTTGTACAAATAGGGCAGGTATCTTTACAAAAGCCAGCCATTTTTACTGTTATTTTGCTATGTTTCATTGAAACCTCCATAAAAAGAGTATGATTTTGGGTGAATTAATAAAGTATTATTATATAAAATTATCATATTTTTTTTAAAAAATGCAAGAAAATATAGTATTAAAAAAGTTTTATATTCTTAAGGTTGCTTGAAGGCGTAAAGGATTTGTAAAAATTGACAATGCAGAAATAATATTTGTAAAAACGATATCTGCTGCTAATATTGATTGAACACATGCACCTTCATCAAGAATAACAGCTATGCCTAAGATGGCTTTATCAAGCATTAGACGATCGTTTTTCCCATTACCTATACAAGCAGTGTGGGTAATACCAAGTTTTTGTATATAAAGTAATTTATTTAAGTCCTGATCTTGTTTATCCATTATATTAATATTACATGGTAATCCTTTTAAAGTATCTTTTACCATGCCAAATGTGTCTGCTGTAATAACATGAATATTAATATCTTTGGAGATTTTATACAGGCTTTCTTTTACTCCATTTATTAGATTTCCATCACATGCAAGTGTTCCGTTATAATCTAAAACGAGGTGTTTTAATTTTAATATATTCCCGCCGGGAATTGATATCTCAAGCATTTTTTCTCCTTTAAATTAAAGTAATCTTACCAAATTTAATCCGATTCGACAGGCTGCCTGCGGAATGAAAAATTCTTCTGTGTTCAATGCGAAGAATTAATTTAACATCAGGCATACCCGTTGTATTTTCCAGATTAAATTTATTTTTTAACACAGAAATTGGGATAAACTTTAGTTTTGTATCTGCCTGTCGACAGGCAGATGCAAAATGCTAATTTATTTCGTCTGAAAGCTCAAAAACAGATGGAATAACTTGCCAATTTTATGATGTATAATTGCGGAAGAGTCGTTTTGTCCGCGTTCCTTAGGTAAAAATGGTTTAAAACTATAGTATATAGCTATGGAAGTTATTTCATCCGTATTCTTTATATAAAAAAATGTAAAATTGTTGTAAAGTCAAATATTTTTTATTATTCTATTTAAATAAGAAAGACGGAAATATTATAAAAGTATAAATTGTAACCAAAAACGAATATTTTTTGAAACATCTCAATAAACAGAGGAACTGCTTATTGAATTTCATATTATTTTTTTTAAATTATTAGGGACTGGTTATAATATTGGCTATCAGATGTCAAAGCGTACGCTATGGCCTAAATTAAAACTAAGCCCAATTATTATTTGGGAGTATTTAATATGCCGAGTTTTAAAAATATGCTATTAGTATATCCAAGGGTACCTGGAAAAACATATTGGAGTTTTGAATACGCTCTTAAATTTATAGGAAAAAAAAGTGCTATGCCCCCACTTGGTCTTATTACAGTGGCAAGTTTTTTTCCTGAAAAATACAATTTAAAACTTATTGATTTAAACATTGAACCTTTAACAGATAAGGATATTATATGGGCAGATATGGTTTTTATTTCAGTTATGATTGTTCAGAAAAAATCTATGGAAGAGGTTATTGCCTTATGTGTCCAGTTTGGGAAAAAGGTGGCTGTTGGCGGACCATATCCTACAAACTGTTATAATGAAATTACAGGAGTAGATCATTTTATTTTAGGAGAAGTTGAGGATACTTTTTGTAATATTTTAAATGATCTGGAAAATAATAGAGCAAAAAAAGTTTATGAAAAACCGTCATTACCTGATATAAGCAGATCTGTAATACCCAGATTTGATCTTTTAAAAACAAAAAAATATGCTTCAATGTCTATACAATGCAGTAGAGGATGTCCTTTTAAATGTGAATTTTGTGATATTTGGAAAATATACGGAAATAAACCCAGGCTAAAGTCTTCAAAAAATATTTTAGAAGAACTTGATTTTTTGTATAATATGGGTTGGAGAGGCTCGCTTTTTATTGTGGATGATAATTTTATAGGCAACAAGTCAAAATTAAAAAAAGAGCTTTTACCAAATATGATAAAGTGGCAAAAGGATCATGGTGATGTTTTTAATTTTTATACTGAAGCCAGTATAGATTTAGCAAAAGATGAAAAACTTTTGACGTTAATGAGAAAAGCCGGATTTGGCGAGGTTTTTTTAGGTATAGAGACTCCATCTAAAAAAGCATTGGAAGAGACAGGGAAATATCAAAACCTGAAAATAGACTTGTTTGAGGCTGTTGATATTATACAAAAGCATGGAATAGAGGTGATGGCCGGATTTATATTAGGGTTTGACAGTGACACAGAAGATATTTTTAACAGGCAGATAGAGTTTATTCAAAAAACAGGAATTCCAAAGGCAATGGTAGGTTTATTAACCGCACTTCCCAAAACTGATCTTTATAATCGGCTAAAAAAAGAAAACCGTATTTTATGTACTTCCAGCGGAAACAATACTCATAAATTGGAACTTAATTATAAAACAATTATGGATCGGAAAAAACTGATAGAAGGGTATAAAAAAGTATTGTCTGTAATTTATGATTCAAACCTTAAAAACTATTTTAAGAGATGTACAGATCTTTTAAATAAGATAAATTCTCCGAAATATCAACAGAGAAAAATAACAGTACACGAAGTAATAATGCTTGTTAAATCACTGGTAATACAGCCGTTTACACCTTATGGTATTGAATATATAAAATTTATAACCCGTAATTTGATTTTTAACAGAAATATATTTGGAGAAGCTATAAGATTTAGCATAATAGGCCACCATTTTCATACAATTACCCAGGAAACCATAAAAATAAATCGTATAGAATCTGAACTTGAAACAGAATACAGTAAGATAAAAGAGAAAATGAACATTTGCTTATCTGGTCTTGCAAAAAATTCAAATGATTCGACAAGAGCTATAATAGAGCTTTGGAAAGACAGCAAAAAAACACTTTTAAAGATTAAACATAAAATCAATAAGATACATAAGGATTTCAGAGAAGAAGTTTTAAATCATTATAATGATGTATCATCTAAAACATTAATACTGTTTTCAGCATATAAAAAGATATAGGAGTATTATATACCCTTGGTGTTGGGAAGAATGAATGTATAACAGTTAATCTTAATTTATCTGGCCAATTGCACGGGAAAGGGAATGACGGGAGTATGTAGTTTGCACAGGCAGCTCATGCCGGGCAATGTAGATCAGAGGAATATCAACATCTCTAAGGATCTGGATGAGGGAAAACTTCACATCCGGATATAGGCAGGGATGACATGTAACCGGTATTTTTACTATAATGTTTAGTACAAAAAGAAATATTGACAATGCTATGTAAATAGGTTTACAAAAGTAATTTTGAATTAGAATTTAAAGTATAGAATAATAAGCGGAATCTTTTTAGTTTCGCTTGTTTTTTTTAAAAAAATAATGATAAGGAGCTTATAGATAAAAAATGGGTGATAATAAAAAAGAAAGGAAAGAGAAACCTTTTGATAAGATGACAATAAAAGAGATTCGTGAAATAGCTTTGGAGATTCCTGGTCTTGTTGGAGCTCATGGTATGAATAAAGCAGAACTTCTTTTTGAGGTTAAAAAGGCAAAAGGGATTAAAGAAGTTGGTGTTGTAAAAGATTTTAATCTTATTAGAAATTTAAAGAAAAAAATAAAAGAGACTAAGCTTGCTTATGAAAATATGCAAAAAGAGGGAGATTTAGAAAAAGCTAAAATATATAAAAAACGTATTAGTCGTCTTAAAAAGAGAACAAGAAAGGCTGCATAAATTCATGGTTAATCCATCTAAAATAGCTTTTGATATAGACGGGGTTGTAGCAGATACCATGACCCTGTTTTTAGATATTGCAAAAAATGAGTTTGGATTAAATAATATGAAATACCGTGATTTTATAGATTATAATTTAGATTGTCTTGATATCTCTATTGAAATATTAGAAGCAATAATAAAAAAAATAGAGGATGGTACATATGCAGCAACATTAAAGCCAATTGTCGGGGCACCTGCTGTATTAAACCGTATAGGAGAGGGTTCAGAGTGTCTTCTTTTTGTTACTGCAAGGCCTAAAACAGGACCCATTTTAGAGTGGATGATAAAAAATTTAGATGTGGATCCTTTAAAAATAAAAATTATTGCAACAGGTAGTTATACAGCAAAAGAAGCTGTTTTATTGCAGCATGGCATCTCCTTTTTTGTGGAAGACAGATTAGAAACCTGTTTTACCTTAAAAGAAGCTGGAATAGAGCCTGTTTTATTTAAACAGCCCTGGAATAGAAAAAAACATCCGTTTATAGAAGTTGAATCATGGGAAAAATTAGATCATATTATAGAAGATTTATCTTTGTCAGGGTAGATTGTAATCTATGAAATTATATGATTTTAATAAACAAGTTTGTGAATTTATAGAATATTTATCAGAGATAAAAGGATATTCACCTCATACCTGCAGTGCATATAAAAATGATCTTTGTGAGTTTGAAACTGTTATCAGGAAGATTCTTTATGGTACAGGAAAAGATAGTAAGCAAAAGATCGTTTCTGTTTTAGAAATTGACTCTTTTGTTGTAAAAAATTATCTGGGTTATCTTTATAAAAAAAAGGACAAAAAATCTACAGTTGCAAGAAAAATATCTTCTTTAAGGTCTTTTTTTAATTTTCTTGAACAACAGGAGATTGTATCTGAAAATCCTGGAAAAGCAGTGATTACTCCTCGGTTAGATCAAACAATTCCTGACTATCTTACTGTGGATGATATGTTTGTTCTTCTTGATTCTATAAAAACCGATACTTTGTTTGGAGCAAGAGACAGGGCAATGTTTGAGACACTGTATTCAACAGGTGTGAGGGTCTCAGAGCTTGCCGGTCTTAGTCTTCCTGATGTGGATTTTCATCAGGAATATATTAAGGTAATGGGCAAAGGCAGTCGAGAGCGTATGGTTCCGGTGGGAAAATGTGCACTTGCTTTTATCAGATTATACAGAGAAATGCTTGATGCTGATCAGTTAAATGAGCAGCCTGATTTACCTTTGTTTTTAAACAGGTTTAACAGACGGCTTTCAGTGAGGTCTATACGGCGTTTGTTAGATAAATATGCTGTCTTGTGCGGGATTAATGTGCCTGTATATCCTCATGCTCTAAGACACTCGTTTGCAACCCATATGTTAGATGCTGGTTCAGACTTAAGGGTGGTTCAGGAGATTTTAGGGCATAAAACACTTTCAACTACTCAAAAATATACTCATGTAAGTATTGTAAAACTTATGCAAATATATGATAAAGCTCATCCAGGAAGCTGATTTTGTGGATGTTTTAATTTTAAAGGGACAGAAAAATGGAATTTCACGGAACAACAATTCTTGCGGTGAAAAAGAATGGTACTATAGCTGTTGCAGGAGATGGTCAGGTAACTTTAGGTGGTACTATTGTAAAGCATAGTGCAAAAAAGGTAAGACGTATTTATAATGATAAGATAATAGTGGGTTTTGCAGGAGCTACAGCAGATGCACTGAATCTTTTTGATAAGCTTGAAGCAAAACTTGAGCGTTTTAACGGTAATCTTATAAAAGCTGCTGTGGAGCTTGCTAAAGAGTGGCGGACAGATAAATATTTAAGACGGCTTGAAGCTATGATGATAGCTGTTGATAAAAAAAGTATTTTGCTTATATCGGGCAGTGGTGATGTAATAGAGCCTGATGATAATTTTATAAGTATCGGATCAGGTGGCGTGGCAGCTCATGCAGCAGCACAGGCTCTTATTGAAAACACAGAATATGATGCTGAAGTTATATTGAAAAAATCTATGGAAATAGTTGCTAAATTATGTATTTATACTAATGACTCAATTGTAATTGAAAGTATAAAAAACTAAAATGAAAGTTAATGTATGAAAATATATATAAAAAAGACCTTTAAGGGGAAAAAACAGTTATGAGTGATCTTAAACCATCTGAAATTGTAAAAGAGCTTGATAAATATATTATAGGCCAGGATGATGCTAAACGGTCAGTTGCCATTGCTCTTAGAAATCGGTGGAGGAGACGTAAAGTTGAAGATGAATTAAGAGATGAGATAACCCCTAAAAATATAATATTAATAGGTCCTACAGGTGTAGGAAAGACTGAAATAGCAAGAAGGCTTGCAAAGTTAACAGATTCTCCTTTTTTTAAGGTTGAAGCTTCAAAGTTTACAGAGGTAGGGTATGTGGGCAGAGATTGCGAATCTATGGTAAGAGATCTTTTAGAACTTACAATAAATCGTGAAAAGAAAAAAGCAGGGGAGATTGTAAAAGAGAAAGCAGCTCAGATAGCTGAAGAGAGAATGCTTGATCTTCTTTTACCCAAGCCTGTTAAAAAAAGTGTTTCATCAGAATCAAAACCTGGTGAAAAAACTCTTGAGATTGTAAAAGATGTGCCGGCTACCGAGACTGTTTCAACAAGGGAAAAATTAAGAACTATGTTGAAAAAAGGTAAGCTTGATTCAAGGTTTGTTGATCTTGAAGTAGCAGATAGTTCAATACCTGTTGTTGAAATATTTTCTAATGTAGGCATGGAAGAGATGGGGCTTAATTTTAAAGATATGTTAAACGGGATTATGCCTAAAAATGTAAAAAGAAGAAAAATAAAAGTAAAAGATGCTCTTGGTATATTAATCAAAGAGGAAGCACAAAATCTTGTAGATATTGATCTTGTTGTAAAAAATTCAATAGCCAAGGTCGAGGAGTCAGGGATTCTTTTTATAGATGAGATAGATAAGGTCGCAGTTTCAACAGGTGGAAAAGGGCCTGATATTTCAAGAGAGGGAGTACAGAGAGATCTTTTGCCTATTGTTGAAGGAAGTACGGTTCATACTAAATATGGGCATGTAAAAACAGATCATATTCTTTTTATAGCATCTGGTGCATTTCATATGTGTAAACCATCAGATCTTATCCCTGAACTTCAGGGACGGTTTCCTATACGTGTAGAGTTAAATTCATTGGGGAAAGATGAATTTGTAAGAATACTTACAGAGCCTAAAAATGCTCTTTTGCTTCAATATATGGCATTATTGAGAACAGAGGATATTGATCTTAAGTTTGAAGATGATGCGGTAAAAGAGATTTCAGCAGTGGCTGAAGAGGTTAATACAAATACGGAAAATATTGGAGCAAGAAGACTTCATACTTTAATGGAGAGGCTTCTTGATAATATTTTATTTGATGCACCTGATATGACAGATACGCAGATTGTAATAGGTGCAGATTATGTTCGGAATAAATTTAAAGATATAAAAGGGGATGAGGATTTAAGCAGATATATCCTTTAAAATTTACGATAAATATGGAACCTAATGCAGCAGAGATATTAATAGAGGCACTCCCTTATATTCAAAAATTTTCAGGTATGACTGTAGTAGTTAAATATGGTGGTCATGCTATGGTCGATGATAAGCTGAAACAGAATTTCGCAAGAGATATAACTTTGCTTAAATGTATTGGGCTGAATCCTGTTGTGGTTCATGGAGGAGGCCCTCAGATAAATCTTGTTTTGGATAGAATGGGAATTGAAACAAAATTTATAAGAGGGATGCGTTTTACTGATGAGCCCACAATGGATGTTGTTGAGATGGTTTTGGGAGGTAAGGTAAATAAAGCAATTGTAGCTCAGATAAACAGGCAGGGAGGCAGGGCTGTTGGGCTTTGTGGAAAAGATGGAGGATTAATCCTTGCAAAAAAACTTAAAGTTTTTTTGCAGGATGATATGAATAAACCTCCTGAGATAATAGATCCAGGTCTTGTGGGGGAAGTTATAAAGATAAATCCCGAAATAATTAATACTTTGGCAGAAAATGGGTTTATTCCTATAATAGCTCCTGTAGGAGTTGGTGAAAACGGGGAAACATTTAATATAAATGCTGATCTTGTAGCAGGGAAAATTGCTCAGTCTCTTTCTGCTGAGCGCTTGATTCTTTTAACAGATGTAGATGGTATTATTGATTCAGAAGAGAGGCTTATTTCATCTATAGACTATAAAACTGTACAAAAGATGCTTTGTAAAAAGATTATTTCAGGCGGAATGATACCAAAAATAGAGTATGCCTTAGAAGCCCTTGAAAAAGGTGTAGAAAAAGTTCAGATTATAAACGGGACAAAAAATCATGCCTTGATTTTAGAACTTTTTACAGATGAAGGTGTGGGAACGGAAGTGACCTTATGATCAAAGATATAAAAGATCGTGCAGATTCAGTTTTGGTAAAAACTTACAAAAGATTTCCCCTGTTTGTTAAAGAAGGCAGCGGATGCAGGTTGTGGGATTATGATGGAAAAGAGTATATTGATTTTGTTGCAGGAATTGCTGTATGCAATTTAGGTCATGCTAATCCTGAAATAGCAGATGCTGTTTGTAAGCAGGCAAAAAAACTTTTTCATGTTTCAAATCTGTATTATACAAAACCTCAGGTTGATTTAGCATCATGGCTTGTAAAAAACAGCTTTGGAGACAGAGTATTTTTTTGTAACAGTGGGACAGAAGCTGTCGAGTGTGCTATAAAACTTGTAAGAAGATACTTTGTTTTAAAAGGAGAGACAAACCGCTATAAAATATTATCTATGGAAAAATCATTTCATGGAAGAACCATGGGTGCTTTATCAGCAACAGGACAGGAGAAGCTCAAACAAGGATTTTATCCGGTTTTGGACGGGTTTGATTTTATTCCTTTTAATGATATAGATGCTTTAAAAACAAAAGATTTGACAGATGTATGTGCGGTAATTGTAGAGCCTGTTCAGGGAGAGGGTGGTGTATGCTGTCCTGATGAAGACTATCTTCAAAAGGTAAGGGAAATATGCAATAAAGCTGGAATTCTTCTTATTTTTGATGAAATACAAACAGGAATGGGAAGAACCGGAAAACTTTTTTGTTATGAACATTATAATGTAGTCCCTGATATTATGACTCTGGCAAAAGCACTCGGTAATGGTGTTCCCATAGGTGCTATGGTAGCTGTATCCGACATTGCAGATGCTTTTACTCCTGGTGCTCATGCTTCTACATTTGGAGGTTCTCCTATAATAACAGCATCAGCTTTAAAGGTTGCTGAAATATTTGAAAGAGATAATATAGTTGGAAAATGCAAAAAAACAGGAGAATATTTTGTAAAACAGTTGGAGCATCTGAAATCTAAACATAAATGTATAGTTGATGTACGGGGAAAAGGGCTTCTTCTTGGAATGAAATTAAATATTGCCGGAAATACAATAGTTAACAGATGCATGGAAAAAGGATTTTTAATAAATTGTATTCAGGAAAATATATTAAGATTTATTCCTCCGCTGATAATTGAAAGAGAAGATATTGATGCTTTGATTAGTTGTCTTGACAGTCTATTACAGAATGAAAATTTATAATGGTGTGAGTATGCAAGATAAGAATATATTATGTTTACTTGATTTTGATGAAGCAGATTTTAAACTATTTTTAAACAGAGCTGTTGATTTAAAAAAAGAGTTTAAAGCGGGGAAAAAAAACAGTACTCTGTCAGGAAAAACATTAGGTCTTATTTTTGACAAACCCTCTACAAGGACAAGAATCTCTTTTGAAGCTGCCATGATTCAGCTGGGAGGGATGCCAACGTTTATTAGCTCAACCGATACCCAGATTTCAAGAGCTGAGCCTGTAGCAGATACCATGAGAGTTTTAAACAAATATATAGATGCTCTCGCTATAAGAACTTATAGCCAGAAATTCATAAGTGAGTTTGCAGAATATGCAGATATTCCTGTTATCAATGCGCTAACAGATCTTTATCATCCCTGTCAGGTTTTAAGTGATATCATGACTGTAATTGAAAAAAAGGGTTCATATGAAAATCTTAAAATTGCATGGGTGGGAGATGGTAATAATGTGGCAAACTCATGGATAAATGCAGCAGCATCTCTTGACTTTGAGCTTTGTCTGGGATGTCCAAAACAGCATTTTCCAAATTCTGATATTCTTGAAAATGCACTCTCTAAGAGAAAAAAACAGAGTAAAAGAGAAAATATCTTTGTGACAAAAGATCCTTTTGAGGCTGTATCAAATGCAGATGTTATATATACAGATGTATGGGCAAGCATGGGTGTGGAAAATGAAGGTGAAAAAAGAAAAAAAGAGTTTGCAGCTTTTCAGGTAAACAGCAAACTTATTGCATGTGCGAAAAAAAATGTGATTGTGATGCATTGTCTTCCAGCTCACAGAGGTGAAGAGATCAGCGAAAATGTATTGGAAGGAAGGCACTCTGTAGTGTGGGATCAGGCTGAAAATAAAATGCATATGCACAAAGCAATTTTAGATATTCTGATTGACAGATAAGGAACGTGGAAGAAAGTTTTGTCCACGTTCCTAATCATTTTGATTTGTATGGATTATTAAATTAAGGAGTTGTTGTGGCAGAAAAAATAAACAAGGTTGTGCTGGCTTATTCAGGCGGTCTTGATACCTCGGTAATATTAAAATGGCTTATTGAGAAATACAGGTGTGAGGTTATTACCTTTTCTGCAGATATAGGTCAGGGAGAAGAACTCGGTTTTATTGAAGAAAAAGCTCTCAAGACAGGAGCATCAAAAGTTTATATTGATGATTTAAAAGAGACTTTTACAGCTGATTATGTATTTCCTGCTTTTAGGGCAAATGCTATTTACGAAAGTAAATATCTCTTAGGGACTTCTATTGCAAGGCCTCTTATAGCAAAACGGCAAATGGAGATAGCCAGGATAGAAAGTGCTGATGCTGTAAGCCATGGGGCAACAGGCAAAGGAAATGATCAGGTGCGTTTTGAACTCTCCTATTATGCAATGGATCCTGCTATAAAAATTATAGCTCCCTGGCGGGAGTGGGATTTGAATTCAAGAACAGCACTTATGGAATTTGCAAAAAAGCATGGCATAGAGGTACCTGTAACGCCTGGAAAACCTTATAGCACCGATGGAAATTTGCTTCATATAAGTTATGAGGGAGGAGTACTGGAGGATACATGGGTAAAACCACCTGAAGATATGTTTGAGCTTTCGGTTTCACCATATGATGCACCTGATGAGCCTGAAACCATTGAAATAGAATTTGAAAATGGTGATCCTGTGGCTATTAACGGGGAAAAGATGACTCCTGCAGGTATTTTAAATAAACTGAATATTCTTGGTGGTCGTAATGGAATAGGCAGGATTGATATAGTTGAAAACAGGTTTGTTGGTATGAAATCAAGGGGTGTGTATGAGACCCCGGGTGGAACTATTTTAAGAGAAGCACACATAGCTATGGAGTCTATAACTATGGATAGAGAGGTGATGCATTTAAGAGACTCTCTTATTCCTAAGTATGCAGATATTATTTATAATGGATTTTGGTTTTCTCCTGAAATGAAAATGCTTCAGCTGCTTATTGATCAGACCCAGCAGTGGGTATCTGGTTTTGTACGGCTTGAGCTTTATAAAGGTAATTGTATTGTTATTGGTCGTAAATCTGAAAAAACCATGTATAATGAAGCTTTTGCTACTTTTGAAGATGATGATGTTTATAGCCAAAAGGATGCTCAGGGCTTTATAAAACTTAATGCTTTAAGATTAAGAATACAGAATATTATGAATTCTAAAAAATAGAAAAAAGAGGGACAGCATGGCAGAAAAACCATGGAGCGGAAGATTTTCAGAAAAGACCGATAAACTGGTTGAGAAGTTTACATCTTCTATTGATGTGGATAAACGACTTTATGAGCATGATATTGACGGGAGCATTGCTCATTGCCGTATGCTTGCAAGAAGTTCTGTCATTTCTGAGGCTGAAGCCTCTGTTTTGAGCAATGGACTTGCTATGATAAAAGATGAAATCAAAAACAAAGAGTTTGTTTTTGATGACAGTTTGGAAGATATTCATATGCATGTTGAAAATCGTCTTACTGCTATAGCTCCGAAAGCTGCACAGAAACTTCATACAGCAAGAAGCAGAAATGATCAGGTTGCTTTAGATGTAAGAATGTATTTAAGAGAGGAAGTATATAAAATATTGTCAAAGCTGTCTCTTTTAAAAAAGGCAGTAACAGGAATGGCAAGAGAACATATGGGTGTTATAATGCCTGGGTATACACATTTGCAGCGTGCTCAGCCTGTTCTTTTTTCACATCACATGCTTGCATATTACGAGATGTTTAAAAGAGATTCAGAAAGGTTTATTGATTGTTTAAAAAGAATTGATGTACTTGTTTTGGGTAGTGCAGCTCTTGCAGGAACAACGTATCCCATAGACAGATTTCATACAGCAAAGCTTCTTGACTTTGATTCTGTATCTGAAAATAGTATGGATTCTGTTTCAGACAGGGATTTTGTTATGGAGTTTATTGCAGCTGCAAGCATATGTATGGTTCATTTCAGCAGATTTTCAGAAGAGCTTGTGCTATGGTCATCTTCCGAATTTGATTTTATAGTTTTGCCGGATGCGTTTGCAACAGGAAGCAGTATAATGCCCCAGAAGAAAAATCCTGATGTTCCTGAAATTGTAAGAGGAAAAACAGGAAGGGTTTTTGGAAATCTGATTGCTGTTTTAACATTAATGAAAGCGTTGCCACTTGCTTATAATCGTGATATGCAGGAAGATAAAGAACCTCTTTTTGATACAGTTGACACTTTAAAATTCTGCATTGATATTTATATTAGAATGCTTCCAAAAATAAGTATAAATAAAAAAAACATGAGAAATGCAGCTTCAAAAGGTTTTTTAGATGCGACTGATTTTGCTGACTATCTCGTTGCTCAGGGTATGGCTTTTAGAGAAGCTCATAATTGTGCAGGTAAAGCCGTGGCTTATGCTATAGGTAAAGATAGAGAGCTGAAGGAACTTTCACTGTCTGAATTAAAAATATTTTCATCTCTTGTAAAGAAAGATGTTTTTGATTTTCTTGTTTTAGAAAGAATGATAGATAGAAGGAAATCATATGGATCAACAGGCACAGAAAATGTTTTAAATGCTTTGCAAAAAGCTGAAAAAGAGATCAATAGTGAGGATGTTGTTAAAAAGAAAAAGTAAACTGTTTTTATACAGGTTAATGGCATGCGGAGTTTTTTTTATGTTTTTATTTTTTTCAGGATGTGGAAAAAAAGCTCCTCCTGTATATAGTGAAGCATATATACCAAAAGCTGTGGTGCTTGATTTTTATATAAAAGATGGAAATGTAATACTCTCTTTTATTCCTGATTATTCAGGGCAGACATCATCCGGCAGTTTAAAAGGTTATGTAATTTATAAAAACAGCCGTTTGTCTGATATGAAAGCATGTGAAAACTGTTCTGTTATTTTTAAAAAAACAGGTACTGTTTATGTGCGTGCCGGTCAGGAAAAAGTAGTATATAAAGAAGAGATAAAAAAAAATTATAAATATCATTATAAGGTTATTGGATTTTCATCAAATGATATTTTTAGCGAATATTCAAATATTATATCATTTGAATATTAGTGTTTAAAGTATGGTTTAAGTAAGTTATCATTAGAATAAAAAAATCAGGTTAAAATTATTTTATGAGTGGATGTAGTAATATAGTATATATATCTGTTGGCTCAAATATGGGTGACAGGGCTGCAAATTGTATTGCAGGTATAGAAATACTTATAAATAAGTATAGTATCAGGCTTATTAATAAATCCAGGTTTTATCTCACAGAACCTGTTGATTATAAAGATCAGGACTGGTTTGTAAATGCAGTATACAAGATTAAAACAAAACTTGCTCCTCATGATCTTTTATCTGTTTTAAAAAAAACAGAAAAAGAGTTGGGCAGATTAGATTCAGGCAAGAAATTCGGACCGAGACCACTTGATCTTGATATAATTTTTTATGATAATATTATATTAAATTCAAAAGATCTTGTTATTCCTCATCCGAGAATGCATAAAAGAAAGTTTGTGTTAGAGCCGTTATGTGATATAAATCATAAAATGGTTCATCCTGTATTGCAGTGCAGTGTGAAAACACTTGCAATAAAAATAGATAATAATATTAAGCAACAGGTTAAATTATATTAATGATCAAATTAATAATACTATTAGGGCTTATATATATTTTTTTTAAAATAAGAAAAGTATGGAGACGATTAAATATTGTTGTAAACAGAACAGATATGGATAAGCCATTGAATAAAATTGATGATGTGATGGTAAAAGATCCATATTGTAATGTCTATTTTCCAAAAAGAGAAGGTATTCACTTGCGGATAGATGGGTGTGATATGTATTTTTGCAGTAATAAATGTCGTGATAAATATTTAATAGAAAAAAGAAATAAATCTTAAAAGATTAAAGATTGTTAAAAGGAGAGAGTCGTGAAGTTTTTTATAGATACAGCAAATATAGATGATATAAAAGAAGCAAATAATATGGGTATGGTTGATGGAGTTACAACCAACCCCACACTTATATCAAAAGAAGGCGGAGATTTTAAAGAGATTATAAAGCAGATCTGTAATGTTATTGACGGGCCTGTAAGTGCTGAGGTTATTAGTGTTGAATATGAAGGTATGGTTGATGAAGCAAGAGAGCTTGCAAAAATCCATAAAAATATAGTTGTAAAGATTCCTATGACGGTAGATGGCGTAAAAGCTACAAAAACACTGTCAAAAGAAGGTATAAAAACCAATGTAACTCTGGTTTTTTCACCACTGCAGGCTCTTATGGCTGCAAAGGCCGGTGCAACTTATGTAAGTCCTTTTGTAGGAAGACTTGATGACTTGTCTCAGGAAGGTATGGAGCTTGTTAGCCAGATTATTCAAATTTATACAAATTACGACTATGATACAGAGGTAATAGTGGCAAGTATAAGAAGCCCAATGCATGTTTTGGAATCAGCTTTAATTGGTGCTCATATCTGTACAATTCCATTTAATGTTTTATCTAAGCTTTGTGCTCATCCTTTAACAGATAAAGGGCTCGCAGCTTTTTTAAAAGATTGGGAAAAAATGTCTGAACAGGTTTAATTTATTATATCTTTGATGATTTGATAAAAAGATGAAAATATTTACATTACAAAAGGAATTAGATTTTGCCATGCATCCAAATACTTTAACAATGCTCAGGATAGCTGCAATTCCTGTTATTGTTTTGCTTATGTTTTTCCCGGGTAAATTATTCTCTTTTTTATCGGCAATAACTTTTTCGGTGGCAGCAATAACAGATTATTTTGATGGGTTTTACGCAAGACAAAAAGGGCTGATTACAGATTTTGGTAAGGTTATGGACCCTCTTGCTGATAAATTGTTGGTATCAGCGGCCTTTATTATGCTTATTCCTCATGGGCGTGTATATGCATGGATTGTTTTTTTGATAATAGGCAGAGAACTTGCGGTTACAGGTTTAAGAAATATTATTGCTGTAAATAATCAGGATGTTTCAGCTTCTGTTTTGGGAAAATACAAAACAGGGTTTCAGATTGCAGCAATAATACCCCTTTTGATTCATTATGAGTATTTTGGTATTGATTTTCATCTTATAGGGAGTTATCTGCTTTGGATAGCTCTTGTATTGACTATATGGTCAGGGGTAGGTTATTTTATAAAATTCAGGAATTTATTAAAAATATAAACTTTTTTTATACTTGACATTATTTTAATAAACAGATAGAAAACAACTCAATTGAGCGGGAATATCTCAGTGGTAGAGTGCGACCTTGCCAAGGTCGATGTCGCGGGTTCAAATCCCGTTTCCCGCTCCATTTTTTTTTGGCGGCATAGCCAAGTGGTAAGGCGTCGGTCTGCAAAACCGATATTCTCCGGTTCAAATCCGGATGCCGCCTCCAAATCTAATTATACCAGCCATTTTAATTCTTTTTTTTATATATTTTATTACTTTCTTGAGAGTTTAAAGTTCTTTTAAGTCATTGATATTATAGGTGTTGGTTCATTCTTGTTGTCATTCCGGCGAAAGCCTGTATCCAGAATAATTCTAACCATATAAGAAGCTTGCTGCCGGATCTTTGTCCGGCATGACGGCAGAACTTTAGACTCTCAAGTTACTTTTATAATAGGTTTAATAACATCAAGAACAATGTTCTTGACAGAGATCGTCTTTTATCATATAGGTAGATTGGTAGCTGTGTTTAAGTTATTTTGTTCCCAATTTTTTATAATGTAATATTGTTATTATTTGAAAATATTATTGATTATTAAGTATTTTTTTGATTATAAAAAAGAGACGACAGATGGATGCAGAATAGAAATTTTAAAACTCCTTGTACAATATAGCTTGTAGATTATAATATTTTATTTAGTTCTGTAACAGCTTGTCGAGGATGATTTTATTTTTTGGAAATAATTAACTATGGATATTGAATAAATGTATATGTTAAATTTATTTATCTCTTTTTTAGAGGTACAGATAAACCAGTATATTCCTGAAAAAATACAGAAACGGCTTATAGATCGTCGTATTGTAAAAGA
>DAOWNP010000101.1 GCA_030642545.1 Desulfobacteraceae bacterium
CAGCATGTTTTTATTAAAATCTATTCTTAATGTGGGAACAATCTCTTTTTGCCATGCTCTGTGAGCATCTATTCCTGATTGTTTTAATTTACTCCCTTTTTTATCAGCTCTATCCGGATAATATTCTGAGTAATAAATACCAGCAGAAAACATATCTGAAATCTCATAATTTGCCTGCAGATACCACCCTCTCGGTGAAACAGTGAATTTAGAAAGCTCCGGTATACTTGACATATCAAGAGGCTCAAACCCTTCATAAATTAAATCATAATCTAATTTATACATTACATATTCTGATGCAAACATCCATTTATTAAAAATATATTCCCCTGAAAACAAAACTACATATTCAGGCTTAGCATTAAAAAAAATCGTTCCTTTTTTTTCAAAAGGAATTACAGTTCCATTTACAAATAAAATATCTGCATCAATATTAACAGGTATTGTAACATCAGGATCAACAGACTGAGTTGAAATTCCTATTCTCAGACCTTCAAAAAAAGATGGCATCCATCGGATAGAAATACCCGGAGTAGCAGTATTTCCAACATCCATATTATCAGAATTTAAAATGGTGTCCATATCATATTTCAAACCTTTAACAGAATCTTTTGGAAAACCAAAATGCTCTTCAATCAAACGAGGAGCAGATACTGACATAAAAGAATCTATTATACTGCCCATAGCACTAATTATTCCTTTTTCATACATACCAGCACCCTTTATCTCTGATATACCATACCACAACTCATATTCAAAATCTCCGACAGCAGATGATATATTACCATATATCCCAGCTCCCCTGTAAGAATTTGATATATCTCTTCTTGATTCATCATATACACTGGATGGGAGCATAACAGGAATCCTAAGCATATCTATATCTCTTCCTGCATTATAAAATCCAAAAGGAAGTTTGCATTTTCCAACTCTTATACCAAAATAATCTTTAAATTTATAATCACCATGTGCCCAGTCAAGAAACAGTTCATTGTTTCCAAATTCACCTATATCACGAGCTGTAATTTGTGCACCTATTCTTAATCTGTTTTTAGAAAAATTAAAATTCATTCCGAATTCACTAAAATCAAAACTTCCAGACTCCTCCTGCCCAAACCAGTTATTATTATCAGTTTTCATATAGCCCTGGCTAACAAATCCAGATATAGATAAATCATCAGTTAAATTTACTGCATAACAAGGCAGGCAAACTAAATAAAAAAACAGGTATATCAATAAAATAAATTTTAATTTATTTTTCATAGCTTTTTGCTCCCTGAAAATATTTATTCTGCTTTTTCTGTTCTATCTCTACCGGCAGCTTTTGCCTTATACAATGCAAAATCAGCCTTGCCAATCAATTCAGCAGAATTTTTTCCATGTTTTGGATAAACTGACACACCAAGTGAAACAGAAATATTCAGCATCTCATTTTTACCTGTAACTGAAACTTCTTTTTTTATTCCTTTTCTTATTGCCTCAGCACGCTCATAAGTGACTTCAAGATTCGCTTCAGGCATAAGAAGTACAAACTCTTCACCTCCATACCTGCATGCTATATCTTCTTCACGCACACTATTTTGCAGATAAACTCCAAGAGCTTTTAATACAGCATCTCCTGTTGCATGATCATAAATATCATTAAAAGATTTAAAATGATCCACATCTAACATAATTACCCCCATTTCCAACCCGCGTCTTCCTAATCTGCTTATTTCACGATCCACTGAACTCTCCAGATAACGCCGGTTAAACAGCCCTGTTAAGCTGTCTTTAATGGATTGGGTTTTTAGAGTATCAAGCAGTCTGATATTAACGAGACAAGGGGAATAATGCTCCAGTAAACTAATAGCAAGCATCTGTTTTGCCGCAATATACATCATTTTTTCTTTTGGACTCATTTTGGAGGTTACTACACATACATCAACAGCAAGATGCAGCATTCCCACAAGCTCAGTTTTTGCTACAATTGGAATACAAAAATAAACATAACCAGGGCGTTCTTTAACATGAGGACATAGCGGATCTTTTAAAGGATCTTCCACCATATTTACTTTACCTCGTCGTATTGCCCAGCATTTATTATGATGAAATTCATCCTGTTCCGGCTTTATTTTTCCCCATGAAAAAATTACATGAAGCATTATTTTAGAGTTATTTAAAACAGTAAAATAACCGGAATCATCACAAAAAAGCTTATTGCAAAATCTATCGAGTATTTTAAATGACTCAGCTTCACTTTCACATGCCTGAAGAATTTCACTCATCTGGTTTAATAAAAGCATCTCGTCTGTATGTTTTTTTAACTGTAGTATACTTAAACTCAATTCCTTGTTTGATTCTGTTATAGCAGCTGTTCTCTCTTCTACCTGATTTTCCAAATCTTTTTTATGTAACTTGAGACTCTTTTGTGCTTTATTACTCTTTTTTATATGATTATCAACCACACCAATCATAATGTTAAAAAAATTAACAAGACTTGTAACTTCATTTCCTCTTGAAACAGATTGTATGTTTTCTCCTGTTATATCAAAAATTGTTTTTACCGCATCTGTCTGAAGTTTTTTAAGAGGCTTTAATACAAAAATAAGAAAAGCAAAGCCTATAACCCATGAAACCACAAGCATTATCAAAGAATTTTTTATAATATATTCTCTGTTTTTATTTAATAAAACTTTCTCGTCAGTTGAATCTAATTCAATCATCACTCCAATAAGTTCGTCTAAAATCTCAAGAGGTGAATAATGAACTACTTTATTCTCTTTTATATATTCACGCCTTATGACAGATATATCCACAATACTCTTTTTTAACTCTTTAAAATTTATTCTATCCCGGCCAGCTATTGGAATAGAGCTTGCTATTATACCGGACTCTGTACCAAGTGTAATATGAGCATCTGTTGCAAAAGCAATGTATTTTGCAAAAACATCATCTAAAATTCTTCCGAAAAACAGATAAAGAGCCTCTTTTTCTGATTTATATAAAATCAGGCTTGAAACAACTCCAGCCATATCTCCAGAATTAAATCCGGCTACGTCTTCAGGCTCATAATCCAAAGAAACAGTAAAATTCTTTAAAATAATTTCTTTTCTTATTTTACTTGCTTCCATACTGTAAATCAGACTGTTTTTGTCATCTTTTATAAATACAAAATCAACATCTATATCTTTATAGTTTGTTTCAAGAACATGCATAATTTTATTCAGCATTAAAGGTTTATTCTCTTTTTTTGTTTCCATATAAAAAGAGAACGCATCAAACATATCTTTATTGCCTTTTATAAGCGTATAAATAGATTTTATTCTTGAAATCTCTTTTTCTAAAAGCGTTTCAAGAATAAAATGAATATCATCTGCTTTACTATTCTCATTTTTAAGCATGGTTTTTGATAAAATATCCATACTTACAGTGTAATTTAACCATGACATAAAACCCATAACAAATGTAAGCATCAATAATGTAGGAATTATAAGACTGACTTTACGTATCATGACTTGCTGTATTATTTTTTAAATTTAAATAAAGAATTAGAAACAAAAACAAACATTCTCTATTTTAGGATTGGTTTTAATATCTGCAACCTTTTTAATTACTTAAGTTCTCTATAAAAACAAAATAAAAAAAAAGATTTTTTTTAAACTTAACTGTTAGGAACACAAAAAGAAAAGATTTTTAATTCTCACAAATACTGTCTAAATATAAATTATTAATAAGAAATTTGCAAGATAAAAAAATCAGAGAAATGGTCATGCAGTTTCTTTATAATTACAATCAGCTTGTATACATTTGATTATTTTACCTGCTTTTTTAGTCTCCTTTTCAACGAGAAAAGCAAATCCGCATAAAGGACACTTTTTTTCTACAGGTTTATCCCAAATTGCAAAATCACAATCAGGATAGTTACTGCACCCATAAAAAACTTTACCCCTTTTTGAAAATTTTTGCATTATCTCGCCCTTACAGTTTTCAACAGGACACCCAATTCCCAGGGATTCTCTTTTACCAGTTGATTTTACAGAACGTGTGTTTTTACAATCAGGATATCCGCTGCACGCTAAAAACTCACCATACATTCCCTGTTTTATAATCATCTGTTTATTACATTTTTCACAAAACTGACCTTCTGCTTCTTTAAAAGAAGGCTCAACAATATGAATTTTTCCTTTTTCATCCCGCAGATAGTTTCTTGAATAAGAACATTCAGGATACCCCTCACAAGATAGAAACATACCATTTTTCCCAACTTTTATATTAAGTTTTTTTTCGCATTCAGGACATTTAAGATCTGTTGGTACTCCAACGCCTTTTACACTCAACATTTTATCTTTTGCTGCTTCAATCTTTTTCTCAAATGATTCGTAAAATTTCTTTAAAATATTTAATGCTTTTTCATCTGCAGATTCAACACGATCAAGACTATTTTCAAGTTTTGCAGTAAACTTTACATCTATTATTTCAGGGAAACTATTCACTAAAAGATCATTTACAATTAAACCAAGCTCACTCGGTTTAAACTGTTTTTTTATAAAATCAACATAACCCTTGCTTTTTATGGTAGATAAAATAGCAGCATAAGTACTTGGTCTCCCTATTCCGTTTTCTTCGAGCTCTTTTACAAGAGACGCTTCTGTAAACCTTGGAGGCGGCATTGTGAAATGCTGTTTTGGATCAATTTTAACAGGATCTAAAACCATAGATTCAGATAACTCAGGAAGTACCTGTTTTGTCTGATCTCTCTCCTTCTGCTCATCAACAGACATATAAAGTCTCATAAACCCTGGAAACTTAACAGTTGATCCGGTTGCCATAAAAGTATAAACACCTGCTTTTACAGCTACAGATTTTTGATCTATAAGTGCCTGACTCATTTGAGATGCTACAAATCTTTTCCATATTAATGTATAAAGCAGCAATTGATCTGCCGACAGGTAAGATGCAAGTTTGTCCGGGGTATGGTGTACAGTGGTTGGCCTTATTGCTTCATGTGCATCTTGAGCCTTGTTTTTATTTTTAAAAAATCTTGGCTTATCTAATGCAAAATTTTCCCCAATCTCCTTTTTTACATAAACCAATGCCTCCAGTGCTGCCTCTTTTGATATTCTCAAAGAATCTGTACGCATATATGTAATAAGACCTACAGGCTCTCCATCTCTCATATCAACACCTTCATACAGCTGCTGAGCCACCATCATGGTTTTTTTTGCTGAAAACCTGAGCTTTCTTATAGCCTCCTGTTGCAGTTTGCTTGTTATAAAAGGAGGCAGAGGATTTCTTTTTACAGTTTTTAATACAATTTTATCTACAATAAATTCTGATTTCGATACATATTTTAAAATATCACCTGCGGCTTTTTCATTATCTACTTTAATTTTTTTACCACTCTTTTTAGCCAATTTTGCCATAAAAACAGGAGGATTATCAGCTTTTAGATGTGCTGTTATTGACCAGTACTCTTCAGGATTAAATGCAAAAATAGCATATTCTCTCTCACATATTATTCTAAGAGCTACAGATTGAACCCTTCCTGCAGATAAGCCTCTTCGCACCTTATCCCACAAAACAGGAGATATCTGATATCCCACAATTCTATCTAATATCCTTCTTACCTGTTGAGCATCATATTTGTCTAAATCAAGATCTATTGGTTTTTTTACTGCTTTTATAATAGCATTTTTAGTTAATTCATGAAAAAGTACTCTGTAAAATTTCCTCCCCTTTTTTTTCAACAGTTCTGCTGTATGCCATGCGATAGCTTCACCTTCACGATCAGGATCAGGAGCAAGATATATATCAGATGCGTTTTTTGCAGCACTCTTTAAACCCTTTATTATTTTACTTTTTCCCGAAATCACTTCATATTTTGGTTTAAAATCATTTTCTATGTCAACACCTATCTCTTTTTTCGGAAGATCCATAATATGGCCTGATGTTGCTGTAACATTAAATTTATCTCCTATATATTTTTTTAATGTTCTGACCTTAGTAGGTGATTCTACAATAACAAGAGGTTTAGCCAATTTTAATATCCTTACTCAATGAAAATAGTTTGCCAAATGACTGCGTTACCAGTCCTTTAATTTCAAGTTTTAAAAGCAATCCGGATAATTTGTATACAGGCATATCAACTTTTTTTACTATCTCGTCAATATGTACTGGATAAACATCCATTGCTATTAGCAGATCTCTTTCCTCTAAAGAAAGTTTATCGTACAATTTTTTTTGCTTTTTTTCATTTTTTTGTGCCAATACAGGCACTTCACAAGAGGTATTCAGCTCTTCTAATATATCCCGGACATCTTCTACGAGTTTTGCACCTTGTTTTATAAGAGCATGGGTACCCCGGCTTCTTAATGAATTAACACTTCCCGGCACAGCAAAAACCTCTCTGTTTTGTTCTTGAGCGAGTCTTGCTGTTATAAGAGCTCCGCTTTTTTCAGATGCACAAACAACAACAGTTCCTAAAGACATTCCGGAAATTATTCTGTTTCTTTTTGGAAAATTATATGGTCTTGGCGGGATATTTACGGGAAATTCTGAAACAACTGCCCCGTTTTCTGATATTTTATAAAACAAATCATAATTTACCGCAGGATATATTTTCAATAAACCACTACCTAAAACCGCAATTGTCCTTTTATTTGCCGAAATAGCTCCATTATGAGCTGCTGTATCAACACCTGCAGCCATTCCACTTACAACTGTAAAGTTCAAATAAGCCAGATCTCTTGACAGATGCTTTGCTACAGATATACCATAATCACCTGCACTTCTTGACCCGACTACTGCTATATTTTTATCTGTATGAGCAAGAGTACCTGAAACATACAGATATGGAGGCGGATCATATATTTCTCTTAAAAGCTCAGGATAATCTTTATCCAGTAAAGTAATAATCTTATATCCATGCTTCTTGATAAGGTCAAGCTCTCTTTTTATATTATCTGAAATAATTCTGCTTTTTTGTATTTTTTCAGCAGTTTTACAGGAAATACCCTTAAACTTCATGAGTTCAGAGACAGAAGAGTTTATTACTTTTTCCGGCGTTTTAAACCTGATTATCAAACGCTTTATAATACTACTGCCTATATTTGACACACTGCATAAAGACAGCCATAAAGATATATTATCCATAATAATTTTAAACTATGCACAAAACATCAGTAATATTTATTGCTTTTTATAATTAAAATCAAAAGTATTTTCTGACTTTGACAAAAAAACTATTTCCATTAATTCATTAAATATTATATACGTTTAAGCATAATTTCTGCTTTTTTTGAAGCTTCACTAAAAGGATAAAATCTCAGAACCTTTTTAAAATACAATTTAGCATTTTTTTTGTCGCCTGTTGAATAAAAACAGTACCCGGTTTTTAACAAAGCATCGGGCACTTTATTCCCATTTGGATATTTTTTCCCAACAGATTTAAAGACAGCTGCTGCCTGAATGTATTCTTTTTCGCTATAAAGACACTCTCCTGCCCAATACAATGCATTATCCGCCAACTCATCCCTGATATTTTCTTTTTCAAAAAGAATAAACAGTTTATATGATTTTTTAAAATCACCTTTTTTATACAATGTGAATGCTTTATCATAAATTTTATGAAAATCTTTTGGGGCAGGTACTATTTTTTCACGGATAGTTATCGTTTGAGATTTTTGCTTTTTTACATTATTAACAGTTTTTTTACTGGTTTTTATTAATCTGTCATGATTATCAACCATAAATTGAATAACTGAAACCCTGTGATAGATTTCATCTATTTTTTGTTCCAGATTAATAAGCTGCTTTTCTACAAGCATTTGATCAGGCCTGTGATTTGTCTTTTGAAATAAGGAGCAGCCGGTTGCAGAAAGCAGTACTATTAATAGAAATATTTTTTTTTTCATAAACTTTGCTTTTTTTTTAAAAATAAAGATAAAAATAAAGATAAAAATAAAGATAAAAATAAAGATAAAAATAA
>DAOWNP010000333.1 GCA_030642545.1 Desulfobacteraceae bacterium
GATCTGAAAACTCAAAAACAGATGGAATAGCTGGCTCTTTTGATGTTTTTGTGATTTTAGATCGGGCAAAGATGACTTCGAATCTATGATGTATAATTGCGGAAGTTGTTTTGTCCACGTTCCTAAAGTTGGGGAAATGTTATGGATGTTTTTCCCATAGAGGTATGGGTTGTTTTTCAAATGATTATAGATCTTTTTTTAATTATACTTTTTTTGTTAATTTTAAAAGGTATGAAATTTGAGACAAAAAAAAATATTGTTAAACAGGCATCAGAATACTCTATGAATCTTATAAAACCTGTTTTGATTGAAGCAGAATTAGTTTCCAAACGTTTTAATGTTCAGCTTGATGAGAAAAAAAAGCTAATAAACAGTTTAAATGAAAAATTAGATGCAAAAATTGATAAATTAACTTTTTTGACAGATCAATATAATTCAAATATAAATCCAAAAAACAAAAATACAGATGATGTTTTTTACAATCGTCAAAAAGAAATATTAAGGCTGTATGCCAAAGGAAATGATTCGTATAATATATCAAAAAAGCTTTTAATTACTCAAGCTGAAGTAGAGTTATTGCTGGATTTTAAAAAAAAAGAAAGGCTTGATTTTAATCCTTAAAAGTGTGAAAAAAGTGTCGAATAATATATCTAAAATACTTCTATCTTCATCTGATCTTGTTATAGAGAAAAAGCAGGACATAAAGTCACTTATATCTAAAATTAATTTCAAAAAAAATATTAAAGCTGAAGTTTTAAAAGTCATTTCAGAAAGAGTTGTACAGTTATCTATATTAGGTAATAAAGTTACAGCAAAATCTTTTGTTCCTCTTAAAGAAGGAGACCATGTTCTTTTCAAGGCTGTTGTTTCAGATTCAAAATTAATGTTGAAATTTATTGGGCTTGCTGATGGTGATTTGACTTCAGATAAAAATAATTTTTTGAAAATGATGGGTAATAAGTCTTTGTATGGAGATTTAACAAAGATTTTCACTGAATTTAAAAATGATTCGGAACTTCTATATAAAACCTGTTTTAAAGAAATCAACAAATTAAAAAATATTTTTGATTTAATATCATTAAAATCAGATAAACCTGAATATAAAATTCTAAAAAATATTATTAAAACCTCATCTTTACCCGTTGAAAATAAAATATTAAAAAATATCTTATCAAATAAAAACAGTGTAGAATTACCTGTAAAACAGCTTTTAGAAAATGATGTTAAAACTCTTATAACAGAGGCATCTGAAAAATGTATAAAAGGCAGTGAAACAGAAATAAAACTCAAATCATTTGCTTCAGGTTTTGAAAAGCTCCAGATACTAAACAATTTGTCTGCTGATGAAACAGGGAAGTTCTTTCTCCCTCTGCCGGTACAAGATAATGAATTATTAAAGTTTGGACAGCTTTTCATTGATCTTGGAAAAGCTAAGGATTGTTCCGGCAAGCAGGATAATTGTTTAATAAAGGTTTCATTTTTTCTTGAAATGAGCAGTCTTGGAGATCTGTTTGGAGAGTTTAGTTTTTTTGAAGATGGTATAAATGGAATATTTAAATTATCAAGTTTAGAATCAGTAAATATTATAGAAGAAAATATAGATGATCTTTGTAAGGTATTAAAAAAAAAGGGGTTTTTAAAATGTGATATAAAATGTGAAATAGTGGCTGCAAAAACTTTGGCAAACACTTTTCTTTGCGATAAATTTTTAGATAAATCCAGTGGATTTGTAAGTATTTTTGTCTAAGACAATGTATATCTATTATGGGGGAAAAAGATATTAAAAAAAAAGAAAAAATAAGAAAAGCAGTAGCCCTGCGGTATAAACCGGATAAAGATCCTGCTCCTGTTGTTGTTGCAAAAGGAAATCGTGAAGTTGCATTAAAAATAATTGAAATTGCCAAACAAAATGGTATACCTGTGAAAAATGATCCTGATTTGGTGGAAGTGCTTTCAGGACTTGATATAAATGAGTCGATTCCTGCTAACGTATATGTTGTTGTGGCAGAATTACTTGCATTTGTTTATTCTATGAACGGGAAAAAAAAATCTGCTTAGCAGATTTGTTTTCAAATATTATTTTTTTTTAAAAAACGGTATTATTAATGGAAGATGTTGTAAACTCTAAAAATCCTGACAAAAAAACAGTATTACAGAAGCCTGATAAATTCAGCTTAATTTATATAAAAAAGTATATAAGAAAGAAATTTTTTTTTGATAAACGTGATCACCGATTACTTCGTATTGTAAAAGATGTGTTAGATCAAGATAGCTCTCCGAAATTTACCAGAAAACTTATTTATCCTTATCTGCATCCTATGGGCATCAAAGAGATGGGGGAGTCTAAAGGGCTGCGTATTGCTTATGCTGTAATCCATTTGTTAAAATCTCTTGAGCTTGGCGGTATTGATGAACGTTTAAGTGCTTTGCGTTGTTTGCGTGATGAAGTATTGAATGCCTCAGATGGATCTTATCCTAAAAATACAGCAAGAGTTCTTTTGCAGATTATGAAAGAACTGGTACGATCGCCTGATAACTATTATCATCAGCTTAAACTTGCACATGATTTCAGAATTGCAGCTACTGGTAAACCCCGTACTATTCGTAAGCTGCTTAAACGCTATAACCTTTTAGAGATGAGTGAGGCATGGAATCAGGTAACTTTTGATGACCATGTTCATGATGTTAATACAAAGGGGAGAAAAACATCGAGTCACTTGATTATGGATGCATGGATTAAGGGTATTAAGCGTATCAGGGTGGTTTATTATAATTATGTAGAATCTGGTTTTGCTGTTGAAGTTTTAGAATCTGCACAAATAATGGGAATTGATATTAA
>DAOWNP010000232.1 GCA_030642545.1 Desulfobacteraceae bacterium
CCTGCTGTAACCATAACTTTTTTTCCCAAAAGATCCTTTTTATAAAGATAAAATTCCAACCTGTCTAATATCTGTTGAGGTTCTGCCAGCCTGCCGGGTCCTGTTGTACCACAAGCAAGTTCACCTGCACCTGGTTCTACAATCTTAAACCCATCCTGCTCCAAATTATCAATATTTCGCTGAACCGCCCTGTTTTCATACATATGGGTATTCATTGCAGGACATATTATTTTAACTGAAGTTACAGCTAACATAAAAGTACTTAATGCATCATCAGCTATTCCCATAGCAAGCTTTGCTATAATATTTGCTGTGGCTGGTGCAACAATTACAGCATCTGCTGCTTCAGCCCAGCTAATATGAGAGACAGATCCATCTTGTGTGCAATTAAAAAGATCTGTACACACAACCTGGTTTGATAACACCTCAAATGTTAAAGGAGGTACAAATTTAGATGCATTTTCTGTCATAATTACTTTAACAAAAGCACCTACTTTCATCAAAAGCCTTAATATCTCTATGCTTTTATATACAGCTATACCACCAGATACACAAAGCACTATATTTTTATCTTTCAATAACATAACCTTAACCTCAACCTTAACCTTAATCCATAGGTATGCTACCTATATTTTCATAAGCTTCATCTTCCGGAAAAATAGAATTTTTTTCCGGTTCAGAAGACTTAATTTGCAAATCAGCAGGTTTTTGTACAGGCATTATACTCTCATCAATATCACTGATTGCCGGAGCCACCCATATATTTAAAGAAGTATTATATCCACCATTTTTTACAACAATAATACACCTCATGTTAGCTTTTTTAAACAATATTATCGAATTAGGAGATTTAAACACACTTACCTGCGTCCACCCATCTTTTGGCATATTATTTATAAAAAATGTTACCAGAGAATTCATCTCAACTCTTCCTTCAAGCAGAAGATGCCCTGACAGTATTCCAGGACCTTTGTAAATAAAAGATAACTTTTTATTATATTTAAGTTCAGCTGGAATAAGGATATCCTTAAAATCATAATAAACAGGAACTTTTTCTTCACTACTCTTTTTAAACTTACTAAAAAAAGAACATTTTTCAGTATTTTTAGAAGATTTAGTTTTTGTAGAAGAACAACCAAAAAGAAAAATAAAAAGAAAAGAAAAGAAGACTACTCCGAAAATACTATTTTTTACATACTTCATATAATTACCTCCTTATAATAACAAAAAAATATAAATAAAATTTTGTATCCTAAAATAATAAATAAAAATCAGAACATACTTAGTAAAAGGGAACAAAATAACTTACAAAATATCTAATAATCTTGCATGGATATTGTCAAATCCCCCATTGGACATAACTAATATAAGATCTCCTTTAACAGCAGTTTTTTTAAGAAAATTAATAATAGATTCTGTATCTTTAAAATGCTTTGCATCATAACCTGCAGTTAATAGATCAGAAACAAGTTTTTCTGAAGAAAATCTCTCTTTTTCAGGAATTTTACCAATAAGTGCTGGTGTTCGTATACATATCATATCTGCAAATTCAAAAGATTTTGGATATACATCTTGAAATACATTACGCATACTGGAGTTTGTACGCGGCTCAAAAACTGCTATCAAACGTCCATTACCCACAAACGGTTTTACACCACGCAAGGTTTCATATACAGCTGTTGGGTGATGGGCAAAATCATCCATAACTGTTATACCATTTTTTTCACCTACAATATCCTGGCGTCTTACAATTCCTGAAAAAGTTTCAAGCCCCAACTTTATTTTTTCAGGTAAAATTTTAAGCTCATCTGCTGCTGCTACAACACAAAGAGCATTTAACAGATTATATTCTCCTTTTAATCTGGTTTTAACTTTTAAAAAAAATGTCCCGCCCTTATAGATCTCAAAAATAGTATATGGAGGTTTTATACAGATATTATCAATATTCCAGAAAGATTCTTTTTTTTGTCCATATCGTAAAATCCTGCAAATAGTTGTTGATAATATTTCATCTATATTTTTATTGTTATCGTATGCTATAAGAGAACTATTCTTATTAATATTTGATATAAATTTTTTAAAAACATTTTTTACATGATCAATATCTCTGAAAATATCTGCATGATCAAATTCAATACCTGTTAAAATGGCAATATGTGGTAGATAATGAAAAAATTTAGCCCCTTTATCAAAAAAAGCTGTATCATATTCATCACCTTCAATAACGATATATTCTCCTGAGCCCAAACGATAATTATTAGAAAAATCTTTTACTATCCCACCAATCATAAAAGACGGATCCAGACCTGCTTTATACAGCACCCATGCCATAATAGAAGCTATTGTGGTTTTCCCGTGAGTTCCTGCAATCACAATTGCTTTTTTATCAAATGCTAAAAATCTGTTTAAAGCTTCAGGCATGGAACAGTAATTAAGTCCCAGCTCTTTCACTGACAAAACCTCAGCATTATCTTTAGTTACCGCATTTCCAATAACTACAAGATCAGGCATATATAATAAATGCTCTCTTTTAAATCCATCATTTATTATAATTTTTTTGCTTTGCAGAAAATCACTCATTGGAGGATAAATTTTTGAATCAGACCCTGTAATTTCATACCCCATATCTTTTAGCATACAAGCCAATGCACCCATTCCTGTACCACAAACAGCAATAAAATGAATTTTTTTTATTTTTTCTTTGTTAAATTTTTTCAATAGAATAATTTCAATTTATAAATTCTTATATGGTTAATATCTTGAGAGTCCAAAGTTAATACAAATATTTTTAACGAGTCAGATGATTTTAACATCTGTTACCACTGTCTTCTTTTCTGTATCAATAATGACATCTATATATCCGTTATTATAGTCTTCTACACAATAACCTGCCACAAATTCATCTATTGTTAATACCTGTGACATATAGGCAGGAAACAGAGCACATTCAAGAGCAGTTTTTATACCAGGAGGCATAGCATCAGAACCAAAAAAAAGATCATAGCCAGGAACAAAACCTGCTTCATCAATAAGCATTCTAAAATTATTATTTTGTGATAAATAATCTTTTGATAAACGATCAGTATATATTAAAGAATCAATAGAAAAATTAGGCTGCATACATAAAGATACACCAAGCTCTTTTGATAAAACAGCATTTTCTTTTGATATAAACTGACAATGTTCTATCCTTATTTCAGGTATTCTGCAAAAATTTTGTTTAAATTTTTGCAGTACTCTTACAATCTGATCTGTAGCAGCATCTCCTATCGCATGAACAGCAACAGCCTTGCCAATTTTATATATTTTTTCAAACTCATGGTAAAGCTCTTTATCATGATAGAGTAAAAAACCTTTTTCCCCATTCAAATAAGGCTTTTGCAGCCTTGCTGACATACAGCCTAATGAACCATCAGCTATTATTTTTATACCACAAACTTTCCCCTTATTTTCCCGATTCAAAGAGATATAAGTATCTAAATCTGCCCAGAATTTAATCCGGTCAATTTGATTAATCTCTTCAAAAAATGAAATAACATTTCCACCGGTTAAAAGAAGATCTTCTGTTTTCCATATTCCTAAGCTTGTTAGAGAAAAATTACTTTGTTTTAACTGTTCTGCACTACAAGGCTTTAAAGAGGCAACAAAATTTATAACTTTTTGAAGATTTTTTTCAATCCATAGAGTATCTTCTATACTTGTTATAAGATCCTCATACTGATCCATTAACAACTCTTTTGCAGACTGAGTTATGAAAATACTATGAAAAGAAGTATTACAAATAACAGATGGCGGCATTTTTGCAAAATCATTTTCATTAAATATATAATTACTATTATTCCATCCCAAAATAATATTTATTTTTTCATTACCTCTCATAATTATTTTCATTGCAGCAGCCTTATCGGCAATACCATCAATAGACAAACACTGGGACAAAGCAGCATACATAAAAGAATGATTATGATGATCATACAAAAGCGGAATTTTTCTTTCTAAAATCATAAAATTACCATAAAAATTTTAATTTAAATAAAATAACAAATTCTTCAAAAGAATTAAAAACAACCGGTCTTCTTACAACATATATAATTATGATAAATAAAGAATACTTTTTTTGGTACTATTTTATTTGAAAAAATATTTTTTATTTTATATATCACAAGATTAAATTGAATTAAAGTAACTTCTCAATAAATTAAGGATATTTTAAATGGGTGGCAAATTAAGAGTAGGAGCTCTTATTTCAGGTTCCGGAAGTAATCTTCAGGTAATAATGGATCAATGCGATAAAAAAAATATTAATGCAGAAATCGTGTTTACAGGCTCAGATAATAAAGATGCAAAAGGACTTTTAAAAGCAAAAAAAAAAAAAATCCCCTGCTTTGTTGTTGATTAAAAAAAAAAAATAAAAAAAACCCGTCTTTTTAAAACATATATAAATATTATAAATAAAAAAAAATTTTTTTTGTACTATTTTTTTTTTAAAA
>DAOWNP010000108.1 GCA_030642545.1 Desulfobacteraceae bacterium
AAAAGGCATTGTGCCAATATGTTGAATTGCATGCAAAAACTGCCGAACATATTGTCTAATTTATGCTCTTGAAAATGGCCAATTTTACGAGGTCTGAAGTAATAAAAATAATTTTATATTTCTTTCTATTACTTTTCTTCTTCTACAATTTCAATGGTGATCTCAGGCTCAACTTCTTTATATACTCTGACAGGAACCTTGAATGTACCTAATTTTTTTATAGGAGATACAAGCAGAATCATTCTTTTTTCAACAGCAACGTCCTGATTATTTAAAGCTTGAATAATATCAGTTACAGTCACTGAACCATATAAATTATCCTCATTACTTACTTTAGCATGAATCTTACATACAACATTCTTAAGACGTTCTGCCATCTCTTCTGCTATTTTTTTCTCTTTTGCTATTTGAAGATCAAATTTAACCTTTTCATGTACAAGCATATTCCGGTTTTGTGGAGTATCTAAAACAGCTTTTCCCTGGGGAAGAAGATAATTCCTTGCATAGCCCTTAGCAACATTTACTTCCGAACCGATTATGCCTAAAGAATCTATTGTTTCTTTTAATATTACTTTCATTGTTACCTCCGCTATAAATACCGGCAAAATATTATCAGAATAATAGATTAACCGATAAAAAAACTATAAAAAAACAGGATTACTCTTCTGCTTTTAATTTCCTGAAATCTACCCATATATCAATAAAACCAAAAAATACTACTAAAATAGTAGCAATTTGCTGTACAGCAAGAATAAAATACAAAAAGAATCTCAAAGAACGTATTACTTTTTTTTTTTCGAAATAAAATGATATTATGGCAATACCCTGTAAAAAATATATAACCATTAAAATCAATATCACATTAAATGCCACAATTTTCAAACCATTCTCAGGTAAAAAAAGTATAAGTCCACATCCTATAACAAACCAGACACAATAATCAGGAGCCTTCCAGCAATTTAATTTCCCAAATTCAGGGAAAAACAAACCTTTCTTTTTAAATAAAGTTCTTGCAAAAAGAATAGTTACCCATGAAATAGAAATCTCAAAGCAGAGAAAAACCGCCGGCATAATACTAACCAGTATATATTGAATTTTTGAAAAAGAAGCTTCAACAAACTGGATATTCTCCTGACTTATTCCAATATCATGATATATATTTATAACCTCATTAAGGGACTTTGCAATATGCTCTGAAATTAAATTTATTATATCATTTCCGGTAACTAAACTAAAAGCCATCATGCAAAAAATAACTGCTGCAGACATAGCCGCACAGACATAGAAAACAACCTTTTCAACAGGCATATTCAGTAAAATAAATTCTCCAAGAAGAAAACCTGTTAAAAGCAATCCTCCAAAAAAAAACAGACCAAATAAAAAATTGCTAAAAAAAAGCCATAGAACTGCAATTGTTATAAAAAACACTATAAAACAAGCATGCCTGCCTGATTTTATCCGGTAAAATAAAACTGTCAATGGTATAAAAAACGGGCATATAACAGCAAACACAGGAATAAACAAAGAAATGGCGACAAGAAGAATATTAATAACTATTCCGGAAATAATTTCTTTTGAACTGTTTTCCAAAACAGGCTGCATTACAAACTTGTCTCCTTAATCTCTATTTCTTATAATTTTTATATATAAAGTTATATTTTTACTATTTGAAGTCAAAAATTACAATTTTTTTTCTGAATTATTTTACTGCTCAGCAATTAAACAAAACAGGCAGATAAAATTCATTATATGAAAATCTATATTTAACTCAACAATCAAATATTAATTTTCCATTGACCCAATATACGGCAAAAGTGCAATTGCCCTGGCTCGTTTGATAGCAACTGCTAACTCTCTTTGATGTTTTGCACATGTTCCTGATATACGTCTGGGAATTATTTTGCCCCTTTCAGTTATAAAATATCTAAGAGAACGAAAATCTTTATAATTTATCTCAAGAGTTGAATCTGCACAAAATCGACAAATTCGCCTTCTGTAATAAACTCTTTTTTTATTTCCACCATTATTCCCTTTTTTCGTATTTCTTTTATAAGCCATAACATTACTCCTCTTGATTATCAGGATTTTCTTTAACAGTGTCTTTGCTCACATCTGTATCAGTTTTATCAGCCGCATCAGTTTTATCAAGATCTTCCTGTTCTGCTTCAGCCTGTGCCATCTCCTCTTTTACAACATCAATATCCACATTACTGTTTAACAGAATTGTCATGTACTTCATTACTCTGTCATCAATTCTAAAAGCACGTTCCATTTCATGGACAGCAAAAGCATCAGCACAATACTCCATACAGACATACCAGCCCCTGTTCTTTTTCTTTATATCGTATGCCAGCTTTTTTAAACCCCACTCATCAAATTTAATAATCAGCCCTTTTTGTTGATCAATAAGTTCTTTAGCTTTGTCAAAAACCTGTTTCCGATCAGCCTCTGAAATATCAGGATCAGAAATAAAAATAGTTTCATACCTTCTCATAAAACCTCCTTACGGATAATAAAGCCCTGATATATATAACTAATAATCAGAGCAAGGAATATACAGGTTGTTATAATTTTTATTTTTAGAACTAAAAAATTATTCTAAGGCAACCTGTAAACAAATATTTTTTATCTGTTTTTATCTATACTTAATTTAATAATAAGCGATAAATCTTTTATATTTATCGTTATAAAACATTAATTGTCAAGTTAAATAAAATACAAAAACAAAACCTGTTATTCTGCAATTGACATTATTTTTGATTTGTAATAAATTCAGCCCCTTAATTTATTATATAAGACATATAATAATAAAATAGATATTTATATATTTCTAAAGTATTAGATAAAAATACGACTTTTAGCTGATTTACCTGCACCTGAAATTAGGATACAATTGTTCTTCTGTTTAGGTTAAAGACAGAATCTATCAAATTACAGGTATTTGATATGAACAGTTACAAATAATAATTATTTAGTTAATAATATAATATAAGGAACAGGGACAAAATTACACTATGTTCTTTTTTCCTCATATATAAAATAATTAAAGTTTTAAAGGATTATTGATAATGTCAAATATTAATAAAAACCACATCTGGATTATTTCAAAAAGCAAACGTATTAACGCTGATTTAATACATTTTGCTGATAGAAAAATCAATCAGATAAAAGAATATAAAATATCAGACTTTGGTTTATATCTCCTTGATCCCAAACCAATTGAAGTTAAAAAAAAATTAGTCGGATGTGAAATCACCTACAAAAAATCTTTCTTTCAAAGATTTAAAACAAATTTATTAAATATATTTGGTTTAAACTCACAAAAAAAAACTGATAAAAATAATAATTTATCCGAAAGTTTTGAATCAGGTATTAGTTTAACAAATATTATAATGCAAGACAAACAACTTAATACTTTTTTAAATAAAATAGACTCCTTATTAAGACCATATGATTTAGTTACCAGCAAATTAGCCCAACTTGATATATCAAAAATTTCAGATATTAAAGGTATATGTGAAGGTATTGGTAAAAATCGTACATCCCTTAACCTGCAGGACAGCATTACTGATAAGATTCATTTCATTAAACAAAATTTACTATCCGATATTAGTGTAATTTTAAAAAAAGCATACATCTCTGAAGGCCTTTTTGAATTAAGCGGATTTGATTTTACCGAATATAATTCCAACAATTCGCATACTTTGTTATGCTTTAAACAAAACAACATTTCAAAAGCAATAGTCTTTAACTCTGATAATAATATTTTATTTGAAGTAGAAGATTTAAATCTAATTAATTTTCTTAACCTTTTTAATTATTCAATTAACAATAATGAAAACTTAAACAAATCTCTTTACCAAAGTTTAAATGGCAAAATATTACCTACAAAACTTTTTTTTACTAAAAACATTGAAATAAACTATTCTAAAGGAAATATCCCAAAAACATACCAAAACTTTTTCAACTCATATGATATTGGCGATAATAAAAAAGAATCTGTTATAGATACCTTAAATAATTCACAATTTGGTATTTCATTCAGCTATATCCCTGTTTCTGTTTCAGGCAATAATAAATTACACACAAATATATCTGTTATCCACGACTTAAATGCCTTAGACCCTATAAAAAACAATTTTCCAAATTTATTTAATCAACTCAACAAAGAGCTATCCCTTTCAACATTTGGCAAATATTATCTTTTAGATTATATTAAAGGAAGTAAATAAAATGAAAACAGATTATACTGAAAAAGATTATAAATGGATTTCAGAATTAACTGATTACCCAAAAAATTTAAACGAGAAAACCGGATTTTTTAAAGATACATCAACTATTAACATACCTGATAATCCAATAGATAAAATAATTTTTCAGGAAAAAGCTAAATCTGCTATTAGAAAAATAGCCCAAAATAAAGGCCATATACTAATGGTTGGGAGACCTGGAACCGGCAAATCAATGCTTGCAAACATGTTTAATATTGTTTTAGAAAAATCTATGGGGGATTATCTTAAACCCAAAAAAACTATTGCCGCATTTCCCGGAAAAGATAACAATCACATAAGATTTGCATATGAAGAACCAGAAGCTTTAGA
The DNA here is from genome assembly GCA_030642545.1 of Desulfobacteraceae bacterium. Lineage (GTDB taxonomy): Bacteria > Desulfobacterota > Desulfobacteria > Desulfobacterales > DAOWNP01 > DAOWNP01. The sequence continues at coordinate 4,602 of DAOWNP010000108.1, forward strand.
CAAACGCATATCTCAAATCAATAGAAACATAGACATTGCCAGTAATAATGTTAAAGAATTCAGCCTTTCTGCTGAAATAAATTCTATAAAAAAAGTTAAAATATATCTTATACTCATTGCAATAATAAGTGCTATAGCAGGATTTTTTTTCCAACCGGCCTTTATACTGACAAGCCTTACCGGTATAGGAGCAATCTTTTTGTTTATTCAGGAAAACAATCAAAAAACGCAGGAAAAAATTCAAAGAGAAACAAATTCAGGCAAACAAAACATGGTTAAACATCTTACTGATATGATACCTGAAATACTTTTTGATCCAAGAGAAGAGAATAAATTAATGGTCCGCATATCAGAACCCAACTCAAAAAATATGAAAGGCGGTTTCAGGCATGATCCATATCAATCAGGCAATCTTCAGACTCCACCTCATAAACGGGCTTTTTTAGGAGCCCATGCAAAAGCTCCTGTTTTATACATAGACGAACTAAAAACACTCATTAAAACAAACTATATGTCTGATCTTCTTGAAATCATGCAAAACAAAAAATTTATTTTAGAAGGTGGAGGAAATTCAGGAAGCGGAGCAGCTGATAAATCTGAAAATTCTCTAAAAGCAAAAAATATTATAATAGCATGCTGTAATTACGACACACTTGCCTATCTCCAAAAAGAAGGAGATGGTGCTTTTTTAAGCAGAATAGAAGACAAAGGCGAAGTTGTTAATATGGAAAACTCTGTACCTGAAACAAAAAAGCACATACATCAGATTGTACAGTATATAAAGCAGGAGATAATAAGTTTCGAAAAAGAGATTAAAGATGCCTGGGGGGAAATATTAAAAAAAGAAGGTCATGAAGGTGTTAAACAAAGATGTGAACATATTTTTGGGAAAAAGCTTCCTGAAGATTACAAACTTATTGCAAGAGAATTCAGTAAAGAAGCTGTTTGCGAAATAATAAAAGAATTAAGAACCAGAGGATCTGATCAAAAACTAACCTGCATTTTAAGACCTGTAAATGGAATTATAAAAACAGCAGAATTTAATGCTATTTTTGACAACGCCCCTGTTGTTGAACCAAAACATGTTCAAAATGCAATAAAAGAACATATCAGTCTCGAAGGAGGTCTTTCAAAAGATGTTATACAGTCTAAAAAAGACCTGAAAAAATATATAAACTCTTTGACAGATTCCATAGGCTATGTTGTAGGTCTTGCAGTAATCGAATCAAAATCGAGCGGCCAAATGTTCGGGCAGCCTCTTCCCATTCACTGCCAGATAATCTCAGGCGGTTTAGACACTGTTATTGCTTCCGGGAAAATAGGAGATATTGCAAAAGGAGCTGCGCAAAATGTTCGGGCATCTATTAAAAAAATATTTTCAAAAATAAATGCTCCTTACATCGGACATGAAATGCATATTGAATATATTCAGGCACATGGAGGAGTTGAAGGCGACAGTGCATCTGTTGCCATAGCAACAGGACTTATTTCAGATTATATTAAACAACCTGTAAATCAGAAAATAGCAATCACAGGTTCATTAACCGGTGATATAATATTACCTGTAGGTGGAGTAACAGAAAAAATAAGATCTGTTATGGATATAGATCTTAATATGGAAGGAGTATGTATTCCATGGCAAAACAAGCATGATATTGAACCCCTGCTGATAAATAAAGAAAATGAATTTGTAAAATACGATAATATCCCTGCAATAAAAATATTTAGAAAAGCTGGTAAAAGAGAGGCTTTTAATATATATTTTTGTAAAACAAAATATGATGCATATAAAATTATGTTAGGACTTGATCAAAACGAGATAGAAACAAAAATGTCTGAAAGAAGTAAAAATGATTTTGATATGAAACAAAATTTAAAGGCAGCCTAAAAAAAATGCAGAATTTAAACAGAGCAGATATTAACTTTACAACAGATACATGGCCAATAGATCAAAACAAGCCTTCTATTCTTTTTATACATGGAGCAGGACTTTCTAAGCTTATCTGGGAAAAACAGGTAAGCTCTCTTTCAAAAACAGCAAATACCATATCTATTGATCTTCCGGGCCACGGACTTAGCAAAAAAAAAGCCTTACAATCCATAGAAGATTATGCTAAATGTGTAATCTCTTTCATCAATGAAATAGATTTAAAAAATTGTTTTATATGTGGATTAAGCATGGGTGGAGCCATAGTTCAATGGCTTATGATAAACAACGAGGATATGTTTAAAGGAGCAATACTAATTTGTACAGGAGCAAAGCTTTCTGTAACCCCTGAAATATTTACCGCCATAGAAAATGACTATACTTCTTTCATACAGATGACACAGCAGTTTGCAGTTTCCAGCAAAACAGATCCCGCAAAAATTATTCCTGTTATAAAAGATATGGAGCTATGTCCAAAAGAAACAGCTCTTTCAGATTTTAAAGCATGTAATAATTTTAATGTAATAGACTCTGTTTCTAAAATAAAAAAGCCTGTACTTATAATAACAGGAAAAGATGATAAGTTAACCCCTGAAAAGTACGGTATTTTTTTAGAAAAAAAGATAACTTCTGCACAAAGAGTAAATATAAATGAGGCGGGTCACCTGATACCAGTTGAAAAACCTGAAGAACTAAATTCAAGCATTATAAGGTTTATTTCTCAAAATATATAATAAGGAGGCAGGTGATATTTTAAAAAACAGCAAATATTTAAAAAAACATTTTTCTAAAATGCCGTTATTTCCGCCAGGCAAACCTTTGGATAATAAAATATTTTATATCTTGGGTTGAAAGGGCCAGGGTTGAAAAGATGCACGTACACTTCAGAGTCCAAATATCACCTTAAACCTACCTTGTTTTTTAATTTTTTTCTGCTCGACTAAATCTTTATTATCAGTGACTGAAAACAAAGTCAACTAAATACTTTTTTAAAAAAAGTTATAGAGGGCTAATCATAATATCATCCACCAAATGCCACCATAGCATAAACCAGGCTCATTTTTAATCTGTTTTAAATTGTCATTATTATAGTGTAAACTCAGTGGTGTCTCGTTAGGAAATTGCAGGAAACAAAATAAATAAAATAGGCAAAATAGACAAAATACGGAAAGTTTAATTGTTTTTTCCGCTATTTTAGAATAAATTTCTTGGATTTCTAAGTTTGCTTCGCCAAAATTGCAAAACTCGCTCGTGCCTCTCTCAAGATTCTAATTAGACACTACTGGT
>DAOWNP010000143.1 GCA_030642545.1 Desulfobacteraceae bacterium
ACTTTTAATATTATAAAACAATGTTACTTAAAACATATTTTATACTGCTATTTCATCTAATCAGTCAACTATTTTAAAAAATTGCAGACTATTTGATATAGGTTCATGATCAAGGCATAAAAAAAGCTGTGCTTCAGGAGCTGAAACACAGCCTTAGGGAACCGGAATGAAATAATCTACCCGCATATCGTGCAGATTTTTTGTTCGTCTTCAAGGCGTGGTAGCAGTTGCATAGTGAACTATACAACTGCTACCGAAACATAGAAGACGGACAAAAGGGCAAGCAGAATGCGTAGATTATTTTCTGTAAGTTTCCTTAGTTAAAGAAAAAATCAAGATGCTACAGGAGATGACAATGAATAGTGCAGTTTAATATTTTTCCCATTCATTTCAATAACTTTTTCTTTTGCAAGCATATGCAAGAGCCGTGAAAGTGTTTCAGGTGTTATTCCAAGCAGCAAGGCTATCTGTTTCTTGGGGACAGGAAGGGAAAAATTCTTGGAGCCACTGCTTTCGGCAAAATAATCAAAATAATTTAACAAACGTGTACGTGGACATGAAACTGCGAGATCTTTAATGCTATTGATATAAAATTTTTGCCGCAAAGCAAGGTATTTTAACATTTCTATTGCAAATCTATGATGTGTTTGTAACATTTTATCAAATTCAACAGTACTGAATGATAAAACTTCTATTTCTTCTAAAGCCTCAGCGCTAACCGGATAATAACCATTAAACCATAAAACAAGTGCTCCGAATATTTGCCCCGCCTTTATAAAACTGATAGCCACTTCTCTTCCTTCAATGTCAGTTTTATAAAGCTTGATAATACCTGAAGTAAGAAAATAAACTTTTTTACCTGCCTGATCTTCATTGAATATAATTTCTTTTTTTTTAAATATTTTAAACCTGCAAACTTCTTCAAGATAACAAAATGTTTTTTTATCAATTTCGCCAAAATAAGAATTTGCAAAAAATAATATTGATTCCTTTTTACTCATTGTAAATCCTTATGAATTAGTATTTAAAAGAGTTATAATAAACAAAAAAACAACTCGACAGGCTGCCTGCGGAATAGAGATTTTAAATTTCCTCATGCAATATAGCCAATACTTTGTAACATCTCTATACAATATATTGTGTATAAAAAACATTGTATTTAGTTTTGTAACAACCTTCTTCTAAGTAACTAAATTAATTTTTTAAATAATTTAAGTTACTTATAGAATCGATTTTAGCACAGCTGAGTGGAACGCTGTCGAATATTTTACAATTCAGAACTCTTTATTGTATCTCTAATTATCTCAAAGATAGCCATTGTATCTATTTTGTTTATTACTGCAATCTTCTTAATTCTTTGGGTTGAATTAGCTTTAACTCCTTTCTTTGACAAGGCTTGTATTGTTTCAGTTATATCTAAACCAAAATCAGTACAAACCTCAGAAAGTTTTTTTCTACCAAAACCAGGAGGCGGCCCATCAGAAAAAACAGAATATCCATCAGCATCCTGTTTTTGTGTTGCGGGTTTGATAATCTCATACACCTGTTTTGGTGTAAGATTATTTTGCTTTGCAATATCATTAATGGTTTGCATTTCACTTTCAAAATGAATTCCAGATTGCCTGATCAATTCTATGCTTTTTGAAAGATCAAGCCCAACTCTTCTCGTAAATAGTTTTAAAGAGGATAGCTCTGCATGTCCATAAGGTGGTTCTCCATATTCAATAGTAGCCGAATCCTTAATTGATTCACTAATATTCAGTATAGTACTCATTGGGAAAATATAAAAATAAGTCCCAATAGCAACAATAAAGGTAAGCATCAAAGCAATATTAAAATTTACAGTAAAAACTTTCAACTGTTTTGCTTTGTTTTTTAAACTAACTGTTATTGGTTTCCAATTATAATAAATGTGCAGAAACCCGGCCAGCAAAAAAAGAATGCCTAAATTGAGATGTAACTCACTCCATCTGGTTTTGCTTAAGCCCCACAGACTCCAATTTGACCAATATGCCACTCTGCCATGCGGCACAATATAAAGTATTACACTCGTCAAAATGCAAAGCACAAATGAAATTAACATAGTTAATGATGTGATTTTCCGGATATTCATAGGTATTTATCTCCAATATCATTTTTTTAGTAACACAAATTGTTGATTTGACACCAGGCGTCTGCTTCACCAACTGCTATAAACAACGTGGCTTTTGAGGCTTTTTTGCAAAAGATATGACGATTTTTAGGCACATGAACAAAACAGATTCTCCCCTTAGATTACTGTTTCGCATTTATTATGATTTTGGCAAGTTTTGCCCCATAGTCCCAATCAGCCTGTTTCCCTTTTCCGGCTTTCTGCAGGTAAATCTCAAGTCCAACATAGGTATAATTAGCTGATTCCCAGACAGAACCAGGAATAATCGTATGACAAACAGGAAAACTACTTGATGATGAAACAGGTTCCTTTGGAGAAACATCTGTAATTTTAAATAACCGTACAGCCTGTGAATCTTCAGAAAAATTTATTTTACTTTTATTCAGAGTTTTTTCAATCATCTCCAACATGTAGTCATCATTGCAGAAAATATCTGCACACCGGCCGGATTCATTAATACCGGTATGCAGATCAATCATCAGATCAATTTTATTTTTTACCTGTTGATGAAGCTGCAGGTAAATTTCTCTATGAAAGGTACTATAATAATATCCCCTCCTGTTAAATGATTCCTGCTGTGGTAAACCCTGATCAATTTGAACAGTCCTGATATCGGTTTCAGGTAAAATTGCTGCTACCTGCTTCCCAAAATCAAGCTCCTTTTTATGAATACCAATAACAAGCCCCGTACAAATATCTGCAGAGTTAACCAATCCATTCATAGGCTTCCATAGCTGCAGGATCACACTTGCAACATCCTTTCTGACATACAGGATTACTGTTGTATTTCTTTAGTTTACCCTTACTTGTCCACATATTCAGCATAGGAACAACAGTATCTGTTTCCATTCTGAAATGGATTGCTATGTCCCGAAGGGAGACAATTTTTCGCTCTATTTTTCGCTCTATTAGATACCTCTTTATTTCAATAGGTGTCATAAAATCCTCACAGGCTTATGTTATTGCCCTTGCACCTGAAGCAAATGCTAATTCTGCCTGATCTTTGGCGCCAATCATTTTCATTATTGCAAAAACAACAATAAAAGAAATCAGGATTGCAACAATCCACAACATAGAGCTTGTTGAATGACTCGCAAATGTAGCTGTTTGATAGAACATAACTGAAACAGAATAAGCCATGTAAGTCGTCCAGAAACCAGCAAACAGTGTCCATTTTAGATTAGTTTCCCTATAAACCGCGGCAATAGCAGCAGCACACGGAAAATAAAGCAGAATAAAAAGTAAATATGCAAAAGCAGCCACCTTGGTACCAAACAAATTAACCATAGAACCAAAAGTTCCTTCACTAACCTCCTGCTCTTCTGCAGCTGTAGATATATTATCTATATCACCTACTGAAATACCAAGGGGATCAAGAAATGTCCCGGTTAAAGCAAACAGGTTGGCAGGAATGCTGGCAAAAGATTCACCAATTCCACCCCAAAAGTCAAACTCTTTTTCGTCTGCTGCAGCACTGTCCATTCTTCCGTACAGGGAGTCAAGCGTACCAACAACTGCTTCTTTAGCAAAAATTCCGGTAAATACACCAACTGTAGCCGGCCAGTTATCATCAGTAACACCAAATGGTTTGAGTACAGGCGTAATAGACTTGCTGATTGATGCAAGAGCTGATTTTTCACTATCTTCATTGCCAAAAGTACCATCAGTACCAAGAGAGTTGAGAAAAGCAAGTACCACAATAACCGGAATCAACACTTTGCCTGCTTTGAACAAAAAGGTTGTTAACCTGTCATAAGTGGAAAGAAGAACCGATTTTACTGTTGGTAAATGGTAAGGAGGAAGCTCCATAACAAAGGGAGTTATTTCACCTTTAAGCAGAGTATGCTTCAGTACCAGACCGGTTATGACTGCACAGCCTATACCGATAAGATAAAGCAGAAATACCAGAGTCTGACCACCTGTAGGAAAAAAAGCTGCGGCAAAAAGGACATAAACCGGCAGCCGTGCACCACATGACATAAATGGATTCATCATAATAGTCAAAGTACGGTCACGTTCATTTTCCAGTGTTCTGGTCGCCATTATAGCAGGAACATTACAGCCAAATCCGATTAGCATGGGGATAAAAGATTTCCCCGGCAGACCAATAACACGCATAAAACGATCCATAACAAAAGCTGCTCTTGCCATATATCCTGAGTCTTCAAGAAAAGATAGAAAAAGAAACATAAAACCAATAGGCGGGATAAAAGTAGCCATAGTCTGGATACTGCCTCCAAGACCACCCGCGAGAACAGTTACCAGCCATACAGGTGCATGCATGAATTCAAGAATTTTTCCAAAGCCATCCACAAAAATGGTGCCGGCAAAGATATCAAAAAAATCAATAAAAGCACCACCAAGATTAATGGTAAACATAAACATCAAATACATTGTCACAAGAAAAATAGGAATACCAAAAATACGGTTTAAGACTACTTTGTCTATTTTGTCTGAAAAAGAATCACTTGCCTGCCCTGTTTTTTTGATCGTGTCTTTGGTCAGCCAGTTGATAAATTCATAACGGGCAGAGGCTATAATAATGTCAGCTTCGTCATCTAATTTATCCTCTATGGTTTTCTGTAATTGTGTCGTTTTTACAAGTATATCATTATTAACCATTGTCACTGTAAGTTCATCATTTTCAAGCAGCTTTAGTGCCATCCAGTCTGGCTCATAATTTCTAACATCAGCCACTTTCTGAACAAAAGGTATCAATTCAGCAAGTGCTTCCTGTATTTCAACCGGATAGGAGATATTGACAGTTGACTGTTTTTTTTCAGATGCTGCTTTGTTGATAGCATCTTTAAGCTTTACAATTCCCTGATTTTTGGAAAGAACAAGAGGAATAACAGGACAACCTAACTGCCTGCTTAATCCATCTACATCAATTTTTATTTGCCGCTCTTTGGCAATATCCATCATATTAAGTGCAATCAGAATGGGTACCCGCATTTCAAGAAGCTGGGTTGTTAGATATAAATTTCTCTCTATATTAGAAGCATCAACAATATTTATAATAAGATCTGCTTCTCCAGAAAGAACATAATCTCTGGCCACCTCTTCATCCACTGAAGCAGCAGAAAGAGAATAGATACCGGGTGTGTCAACAACCTCAATTTGGTCTCCTTCGTGCTGGTAAGAACCTGTTTTACGATCTACAGTAACTCCAGGCCAATTTCCAACCCTTTGTTTTGCTCCGGTCAGGGAATTGAATAATGTTGTTTTTCCGCAATTGGGATTACCAACTACACCAATAGTAAAATTACTCATTTTTTTATACTCCTTCCACAAAAAGTGCAGCTGCTTCGTCTTTGCGAAGGCTTAAATTATAGCCTCTTACTTCAATCCCAACCGGATCCCCCATAGGAGCAATACGATTTATTGTAAATTCAATACCCTTGGTAAGCCCCATAGCCATAAGTTTTTTCCGGTACTTCACAAGTCCTTTTTCAAATCCGGTAACCCTGCCCTTGTCACCTACAGACATATCAGCTAATCTGTGTGTCATAATTTACTCCTCTTTTATAACATGTATTTTAAGTGCCATACCACCACCAAGCATATAGCGGTTATTTTCCTTGGAAATTAATACAGCTCCTTTTTGTTGGCACTGTATAACTTCAATAACATCATCCACCTGAATCCCCATACCAAGCAGTCTCTCATGAATATTCCTCCCACGGCGTACAGATACAATCCGAACTTTTTCATCCTCTTTTGCCATAGAAAGCGGAAAGGAAGGCTGGGAAGATTTTTGATGTTTTTCCTGTTTCATAATGCAAATTTTCCTTTTTTTAAAAGCTTTTTAGTTCTACAATTATTTAGATTATTCAAGAAAAACTTTTATAGATTTATCATTTAAAATATTCCCATATAAACAATACTGATTAAGCACTTATACCAAAATTTGAATATCTACTATAAAACAGTTGAGCTTTACGACTTAACTTTTAAAGGTGAAAGACCATAAGCCTCTAATTATTTTATTAGATGACTCTAACCCATTAAGAGTTCTTTTATTTGCATATTATATTCTTTTTGTCAAGTTTTTTTAAACTTGTATATGATGAAACCAGTTCAAGGCAAAAATTAATTTAACCTCAGGCATACCCAATTGTAAGTACCTAAGCATAATTAATCCAATATTTCTAAACTAATTTTTTAATAAATATCAATATTTATATTGCGAAAAATTATGTTTATTTTTGCTTAAGTACTTATTCCGAGGAGTAAATTGATTTTTTAACACAGAAATTGGATAAGCATGAGGGAAGTTTATTTGTTTTTGTAGCGTATAAAATAGCGGAAAAAAACAATTAAACTTTCCGTATTTTGTCTATTTTATTTATTTTATTTATTTTATCTATTTTATCTATTTTATCT
>DAOWNP010000317.1 GCA_030642545.1 Desulfobacteraceae bacterium
ATGCTTGGTACAGGATGGTATTTAAGACAATCTGCACGTATTTACGCTCTTTTACTTCAAGGCGGGGCAATAGGCATATTATACTTAACTTTATTTGCATCAGCCAAAGTTTACAACATGATACCAATAGAGCTTGCCGGAATATTAATGGTTGCTCTAATAGTTCTTTCCGGCATAATTGCAGTTCTTCTCAATGCACCAGGGCTTGCACAACTTGGAGCTTTGGGTGGCTTTATGGCTCCTGTACTTATTTCAAGCAGTACAGGAAATCATGTTATGCTCTTTTCTTATTATACTCTGCTCAATTTAGGATTACTCGGAATTTCATGGTTTAAAACATGGAGATCATTAAACCTTATCGGCTTTATCTTCACTTTTGCCATAAGTTCTGTCTGGGGCTATCAATACTATAAACCATTTTATTATGCATCCACCCAGCCATTTTTAATTACTTTTTTCCTTTTATATATAACCATATCAATACTTTTTGCATTACGGCTGCCTGTTCGTTTACGTGGATATGTTGATACAACGCTGGTTTTTGGTCTGCCGGTTATAGCATCTTCTCTGCAAGCTGCTCTGGTTCAGGGAGATGCTTACAAAATGGCAATTAGTGCTCTTATTACAGGACTATTTTATATAACACTTGCATCAACACTATGGAAAAAAAAGGGAGTAGGATTAAAGCTTTTAACAGAAGCTTTTCTTGCACTTGGTGTTATATTTACCACTCTTTCTATCCCTCTTGCACTTGATGCCGGCTTTAGCTCTGCCCTGTGGGCGTTAGAAGGGGCTGCTCTTATCTGGATAGGTATTTATCAAAAACGGCTGCCTGCACGATTTTTTGGAATACTTTTACAATTTGGTGCAGGAGTTATGTTTATTTCTGATATAAACAGACAAGTTGAAATGCTGCCATTTATTAATGGGCAATATCTTGGTGGAATTATGATTGCTTCTGCCGGATTTTTTTCATCATATTTCCTGTATCACAACTCTAAAACTCTATATTTAATAGAAAAACAGTTTCACACTGCTTTACTGATATGGAGCATTCTTTGGTGGTGCTGCTCTAACTGGGCAGAAATAAATTATCAATTCTCAAGTAAACATGAAATACCTGCTGTTATATTTGCTTTTGCAATTTCTGCTGCTTTTATGAGCAGACTATGTAAAAAATTAGACTGGAAAACCATAGGTCATGCTGCTGCTGTTCTTTTACCTTATATGATTATAGTTGTTTGGGAAAGCTTTGAAAATCAGTATTACAGCCACCTTTTTCACCACTTTGGCCTGCTGGCATGGACAATTGCCTTTAGCATACAATATTACCTTTTATATAGTCTTGAAAATACCTGGAATTTGAAACTTACCTTCTGGTATCACCTGATAACTTTCTGGTTACTTGTTTTTGTTATAACCTGGGAGGCAGCATGGAGTGTTAATTTTTTAATTAATGGCTCTAAAGCCTGGATGATTAGTGCATGGGGTATTGCACCAGTTTTTATACTAACTGCTCTTTTTTTATATGGGAAAAAAATCAATTGGCCTATAGTTCAGTCTCACAATATTTATACAAAATACGCAATCATTCCATTTGTCCCTGCACTTTTTATATGGAGCTTTGATACATTTGCATATTCAGGTAATTCAAGCCCCATGATTTATGTACCAATTGTAAACCCATTAGATTTAACGCAGCTTTTTATACTTTTGATTATGATGTGGTTTATAAAACAGGCAAAACCGCTCAAATACCATCCTGTTTTTTATAAATATTATCTGTGGATTCCTGCTTCTATTTTTTTTATATGGCTAAATATTGTAATTGCCAGAACCATTCACCACTGGGCAGATATACCCTATAGCATAAAATTTCTTAATGATTCGACACTGTTTCAGGCATCCATATCTATACTATGGGGAATTACATCTCTTGTATTGATGGTTTGGGCAAACCGTATTAACTTCAGGAAAATATGGTTTTGCGGAGCAACTCTTCTATGCTGTGAAGTTATAAAACTTTTTTTTATTGATTTATCAGGAAAAGGAACAATTTTTCGTATTGTATCATTTCTATCTGTAGGCATTTTAATGCTTATAATAGGCTTTTTCTCGCCACTACCACCGGTAGATATAAAAAAGGAAAACTAATGACCAAAAGACTTTTTTTTCTGATAATTTTGACAATTCTTTTCCAGTACAACGCTTATGCTGCTCCTGTTTTAAACGATTTTGCATATGGATTTAACATAAAAACCTATGGGAACAGCAGTATTTACCGGCTTTTGCTTCCAAAAGAAATTTATTCAAAAATAACAAGAGTCGACATGGGTGATATTCGTATTTTTAATTCCACAGAAGAAGTTGTTCCCCACACTATTATGCTTTCTGAAAAAGACAGTTATATTAAAACAAAAGAATCCATCCTGCTTCCATTTTTCCCTCTACCGAAAAACAGAAATATAAGACAAAATGCTTTTAATGCTGAAATCAAACTTGATAATCACGGAGCAATAATTTCAGTACATGGTAAAAAAGAACAAGAAAGCACAACAACTATACCCAATGTATATATACCAAATGCATATATAATAGATCTTACAAAAATAAAACAGTCATTATCAGAGCTTGAGCTTTGGTGGAACAATAACGAACAAACTTTTGTTTCAAATATTACTGTTGAATACAGCTATAATTTAGAGCAGTGGTTTTATGAAAAAAAGAGAGTAACTATAGCGGATCTTGAATACGAAGGGCATAAGCTGCAACGTCGTACTATTTTATTATCTGCCAGAAAGTTTAAATATTTGCGCCTGTCATGGAGTAAAGAAAAAAGTCCTGTTACTCTTACCAAAATTTATGGTATTGTGCGTCCAATAAAAAAAATACCAAAAAAAATACAATCAACTTTTATACCTGTAAACCACAAAGAAGATCATGGAATATATTATTATAATACACTGTCTTTTTTCCCTGAGGTCTCTGTTAACCTGTTTTTACCTGTTCAAAACAGCGTAGTTCAGGCAACTGTTTTTTCAAGAGCAAATAAAAAAGCTTCGTGGAAAAAACGTACTAAAGGACTTTTTTATAATCTTA
>DAOWNP010000284.1 GCA_030642545.1 Desulfobacteraceae bacterium
ACTGCTGATACTGCAATCTATATTTACTTTTCTCTCTTTTATTCCAGAGCCTTTTATTTCAACAGGGGGAGAGCCTGTCTTATTTACAGAAACAGCAGAAACCAAAAGCTGGTTTAAAGCATCTAACAAGCTGTTTACAGGCCTTTCACACATACGGGGAGTACCTGTCAAAACATATTTGCTGTTTCCAATTGCAGCAACTCCCATCAAAAGCCGCATGGATGTACCTGAGTTACCGAGATAGATAGGCTCTCTACACGGTTTTAAAATCCCTTTTGTACCATCAATTAAAACTGAATTCTCTTTTTTGCAAATTTTTATACCAAATTTTTCAAGAGCAGACAGAGTATAAAAAGTATCTTCACTCTCTAAAATATTTTTTATCTCACACTGACCTTCAGACAGAGCAGCAGCAATAAGAAGTCTGTGAGTGTAACTTTTAGACCCGGGAACCTGTATTTCACAATCTTTTATGTTTTGGGTTTTAACATCAATCATTATCAGCCTGTTTTTTCTATATTTTATAACTTAAGGGTCATGGAAATTAATAAATCCTCTAAAGACGGCGTAGGATTTCAGCTCGTATTTACGGCACACTAAAGGAAGCATATTGGGATATGTGCCCTTTAGTGTAACAAAGAAGACGAGTTGAAAGACAAGCCGGACTGGGGTTTTATTGTTTCCATTACCCTAAAGCATCAAGTACTGTTTTTCGCATTATATCCACAGGTGCTTTTGTCTGTGTCCAGCTTTCAAACTGAGCCACACCCTGATATACAAACATTGAAACACCATCAACTGTTTTACACCCAATTTCCTCAGCCTCTTTCAGTAATTTGGTTTTAAGCGGATTATACACAACATCCATAACAACCATATCTTTATTTAAAACAGTTTCAGGTACAGGCATATTATCAATATCAGGAGTCATGCCAATAGGAGTTGCATTTATTAAAATATCACATTGAATTTTATTGTATTCTGAGAGATGAAAATAATCCACATTAAGATCATCTGCCAGAGCCTGACCTTCATCTTCTAAAATATTAAATATAGTCAAGTCTCCGCCATTAGATGTTATGCCATAGCCTATGGCTCTTGCAGCTCCACCTGCTCCAAGCATTACTACTTTTTTGCCTTTAATATCTGTTTTTTCAAGTAAAGCAGAAGATGCACCAAGGCAGTCCGAATTAAACCCGAATAACTTGCCGTCTCTATTAATAATAGTATTTACAGCACCAATTTTTACAGCATCTTCATCTATTTCATCAAGATACTCCATTACAGAGATTTTATGGGGTATGGTAACACTCATTCCCTTTATGCCAAGCCCTTTAATTCCAGCAATAGCAGAAGTTACATCTTTTACATTAAAAGCAAGGTATGCTCCGTTTATACCGGTGTGTGCGAATGCTGCATTGTGCATAACAGGACTTAAACTATGAACAATGGGATCACCTATTACACCATAAAGTAATGTTTTTGCATCTATTTGCATAATTTTTTCCGATTTTTTAAAATTATCCTGTGCTTGGATATGCTCCTAATATTTTTAAATACCTGCACTGATTTTTCATTTTATTTATAGTCTCTTTTACTATAGGATCCATAATATGCCCATGCAGATCAATAAAGAAAAAATAATTCCAGTTTTCATATTTTGCAGGTCGTGATTCAAGCTTTTCCATATTAATTCCAGCATCAGCAACTGGAGCCAAAACTTTATAAAGAGCTCCAGGTACATGGTGTGTTACAAACATAACAGATGTTTTATCACAACCTGTAGGAGACGTTTTATCTCTGCCTATAACAAGAAATCTTGTAGTATTTTTCAGGTAATCTTCTATTCCCGATGCAACAACTTTTAAACCATAAAGTTTTCCTGCTTCACTGCTTGCAATAGCTGCTCGACCTTCGTAGGCTTTTGCCATTTGTGCTGCTTTTGAATTACTACTGCACTCAATCTGTTTTACATCAGGGCAATATTTTCCCAGCCATTTCCTGCACTGACCAAAAGACTGAGGATGAGAATATATTTCTTTGATATTATTTATCTTACCGGTTAATGAGAGTAAATCATGGGATATGGGCTGATATTTTTCAGAACATATTTTAAGTGATGATTCAAAAAAAAGGTCAAGTGTATAATTTACAGAACCCTCTATAGAATTCTCCACAGGTACTACTCCATAATCACATATTTTCTTTTCAACTTCTGTAAAAACATCTTTTATACTTGACTGGGAAATAAATTTTGTACTCCTGCCAAAACAATTCATAGCAGCCATATGGGTATAAGTAGCTTCAGGTCCAAGGTATGCGACCTTTACAGGCGACTGAACATTTCTTGCTTCTGAAATAATATCTGTAAAAATTTTTATTAGAAGATCTTTGGTTAAAGGACCTTCATTTAACTCTATAAGCCTGTTAATAACCTTAACTTCACGAGCCTTATCTAAGACATGTCTGCCTTCTGTTGCCTTTATGGCTCCTATTTGAACTGCAACATTTAATCTTTGATTTATCATGGATATAAGTGATAAATCAATTGCATCTATTAACTCTCTAAGCTCTTCAATATTTACAGATGATTTTACAAGGTTTTTTATATTTTTAATATTAACAAGATCATCCATATTTATTTTTCCAAAATAGTTTCGTCTATTTTATGACCAAAATGCCTGCCTCCATCTTCTATAGCAACAAGTATTTTATCCCCTCGTTTCAAAGAAACAACAGAAACAGGATTCCCATCAGGAGCTGTAAGTCTTATTGTTTCAGCATTTTGCAAAATAGTGGAGATTTTTTTACCATCAACTTTTGCTTCAACAAGCATAAGAGGGCGTTTTTCTATTTTAAGCCTGCCAACAGTACCTTCTACTGTATCTCCGGTATAATCTGTTATAAGGATACTATCTCCTGACTCAAGCTCTGATAAATATCTTGTTTTCCCTCCAGGAACTTTTGTATATGCATGAACCGCTCCTGCATTAACTCTAAATGGTCTGGGAGCCACATATGGATTTGACACACTCTCAGCATGAACTAAAAACATGGCACTGCTGGAATTTCCTATAAGCATCCCCTCCCCTTTTTTCATAAAAGTACAGGTATCAACACAAACCCTGTCACCCATACCAGCAGAAGCAACTTTTGTAATTTCAGCTTCTTTTAAGGGAATTGTAAATTCTGCTTTTTTAAGTTCAGACAAGGCTTTTTTAAGAACAAGATGATTTTTTGTATAAAAAAGAATCTGGCTTACACCTTTTTCAAGAATACCAAATGCAGTTTGGGCATCTTCTATGCTTTCCACCTCGGCAACTACATCAGCACCCTTTGCAATAAGATTTTCTAAAGGAATAACAGTCCAGTCAGTACATTTCAAAACAACCATACTATTTTGACAAAGCTTTACAATCTCTTCTTCATCTGCACCTGTTTTTATTGTAAAAAAAATCACATCTTTTCCAGGTACAAGATCTCCGTCTTCAGCTATAGTCTTTATCCTGCCTAACTCTTTTACTTTTTCAGAAAAACCTTTTGCAACCATTAT
>DAOWNP010000231.1 GCA_030642545.1 Desulfobacteraceae bacterium
AAAAAACAATTAAACTTTCCGTATTTTGTCTATTTTATCTATTTTGTTTCCTATCTTTCTTAGATAGGAAACAAAATATTTTCTCTATTCATAATCCTTTGCTCTTATTCCTAAATTTCCATATCTGTGAAAATTATTTGAGATACTTTGTTCATAAAAATAACACAAAAGTTCCACAATTCCATGCATTGACACTTTGTTTCTTGATATATAAAAACCTTGCTTTGCAGATGCATTTATAACTTGTTCCGGTACTCTTTCTTGCGCTCCATATCTTAAAACATCTATTTGGGGTATCATATCTATTAACTGCTCATCACTTTGGATTAATATTTCACTGTTTTTCCAAATTTTTTGCCCGTCTATGGTTTTTAAAAAGCAAATTTGATTATTAGATGCTTCTGAACATATGCTGATAACAGGCGTTGTCCCGGCAATATATGCTCCTGCAATTCTGAGCAGGATTTCAGAAAGGGAATCGTCTTGTTCGACTCTTATTACAACAGATTTTAAAGGAATATAACGGCAGATATTATCCTGCCCTCTTAAATGGGAATAATCTTTTTTTTGTGAAAATTCAGTTTCCATAGTATGCAGATAATCGTAAACACCTGCAATTGTTTTTTCTATCTCTTTTTTAAACTCTTTGTGCTTTCCAAAACTTATTGCACTTTTAAAAGATTCTACTGCAATAAGCATGGGATGATTTTGGCTTATGGCTTCTGTAACACAGGGTACTGTATCATCAGATATATTTGAAAACTGTATGGCATAGTTAGGCCCACCTGCTGAAACCATAGCACCTAAAGAAGATTTTCCGATTCCTCCAAAAGGTTGACGTGAAACAATGGCACCTGTTGTTTTACGGTTTATATACAAGTTTCCAACTTCTATTTTTTCTTTGAAAAGTTCTTTCTCCTTTTCATCAAGAGTTTCAATTCCTGCTGTAAGACCATATTTAGTTTGATTTGCAATCTCTATGGCATGATTTAGATTTGATGCACACATAACACTAAGAACAGGACCGAAAAATTCTGTTAAATGAGAGTTAGAACCTGGTAAAACTCCCCATTTTATTCCAGGAGTCCACATGTTTGGATTTTTGTTAATATTTTCTGATTTTACTGCCCACTCTTCATTTTTTTCAAGAGAGGTTAATGCTTTTTTGAGTTTTTTTTCAGGTTTTAAGGTAAGTGGTCCCATTTTGTTTTTAAAATCCCAGGAAGATCCTGTATTTATACTTAAAACTGCATCTATTAGTTTTTTTTTGAAATTTTGATCATTATAGATCTCTTTTTCTAAAATCAACAAAGATGTAGCTGAACATTTTTGTCCGCAGTTTCCAAATGCAGAGTATATAATATTTTTTACAGCCTGGTCAATATCTGCAAGCGATGTTACAATAGTTGCGTTTTTCCCTCCTGTTTCTCCTGAAAAATATATTTCAGGTCTATTATTTAAAATTTTTAAGGCAGTGTTTGTGCCTCCTGTAAAAATGATATAATCAATACCTGTCTCACAGCAGAGCACATCTTTTGTTTTATTATCTTCTACAGGTAAAAACTGGAGTGTCTTTTTAGAAACACCTGCCTGCCAAAAGCATTTGCATAAAATCCATGCAGGAATAATAGCAGAAGATGAAGGTTTAAAAATAACACAGTTGCCGGCAGCAAGAGATGCAGCAATTCCACCTGCTGGAATGGCAATAGGAAAATTCCATGGAGAGATCACAAGGCCTGTGCCTTTTGGCAAAATATTCAGACTTTTTTTATTGTAAAACTTTTTTAATGAAAGAGGGTAATATTCTGCAAAATCTACAGCTTCTGAGACTTCGGCATCAGCTTCCGTAAAAATTTTTCCGGTATTAGCGCAAGCTGCACCAATAAGATCTGCTCTACAGAGTCTAATGTTTTGTGCTGCATTTGAGAGAATTTTATGACGCATATCAAAAGATGACTCTCTCCATTTGTCAATATCTGCTGCTGCTGTGCTTACAGCTTTTTTTACATCATCTACACTACAGGCCGCGCTTTTTGCAATCTGTATAAAACTTTTGCTTGAATTATCATATAATGATGGGTCAAAAGATTCGATTATTTTACTTTTTGTAAATTTTTTTTCTCCTGCAATAACAATGGGAATTTCCATAGGATTGGCATCTTTATGTTTTTTCCATTTTTCTTTTATTTTTTCAGCCCATTGTCTGTTAACAGCTATACTAAAATCAGTATCAGGTTCATTTATAAAATAGGGTACATGAAAAGTACCGGTTTTACTGCATAATTTACTATCTCTATTCTGGATTTTGTTTGTTGTTTTCATATCTGTTAATTTGTATTCTAAAGAATCCATAAAACTTTTTTTCAGTAAGTTCCACTCTTTTGAATCCACAGTAAGTCCAGGTGCATACCTTAAAAAATTTTCTTTTCCTGTATTTTCATCAAGCCTGCGGATTAAATAGGCAATAGCATTTATAAATTGTTTTGATTCTACAAGAGGTGTATAAAACAGTATGCGGTTTATAGATTTAAATATAGCAGATGAAACATGATCACTCATACCATAAAGAAGTTCAATTGTTAAACTCTCTTCTGTATTATAATATTTGGCGATATTTAATCCATAAGCTATATCAAAAAGATTATGAGATCCTATAGATGTTTTTACTGCAAATATATTTTCTTTTTTAAGAGTAAAATCCAGCATTCTTTTAAAATTAGCATCAACACAAATTTTGGTATCATATGTTGGGAGAGGCCAGTTTTTGAAACCAGCATTAACTTTTTCCATTTCAAGATTTGCACCTTTTACAATTCTGACTATTATTGCTGCTCCGCTGTTTGCAACTCTCTCTTTTGCCCATTTTGTGAGTTTTTTTAAAGCAAAATAGCTATCAGGCAGATAAGCCTGCAATGCAATGCCTGCCGTAAAAGACAAAAAATCTTTTTGATCTAAAGTTTTTGTAAAAGCTGCGATTGTAATTTCAAGATCTTTGGACTCTTCCATATCAAGAGTTACAAGCTTTGGTAGATAAATACCTTTGCTATTCATGTATAAATTTGATTTGGCAGTATAAAATAATTTTGTTAATTTTTCTGAAATAATATTTACACAATGATCAAAAGCTATTGGCTCTATCTGTGAATAAAGAGTTGAAATTTTAACACTTATTTTTTCAATAGACGGGTTTTTTAAATCTTTTTCATAAATATCAAAACGACGCGAAACCTCTTGTTCGCCTAAAACAGCTTCACCAAGATGATTTATGTTTATCATAAAATCATTTATTTTTTTATCTGAAAAATATAGCTGCAACTCTTTATCTTTTTCCGGCAAAATAATACGTTTACTCTGATTTTTTATGGTTTTAATAAATAATGGAACAGATACCCACGCAAAATATCTTCCAAGATGTATAAATAAGTTAACTAAAATCTTTTCAACAGGTGTAAATGATTTAGGAATACCATGTTTTTTAAAAGTTCTGATAATATTATCTGCAACACGAAAACTGCTTTTAGATCTAAAGCTGATATCTATAAGCTCATTTATTATAATTTTATCAGCAGTATGATTTAAAAACCGTTTCATTTTTTTTGAAAAACGCCGGTCTTTGGGAGTAATAATCTCATTTGCCATATTTTGCCATATACCTGCAAGTATAACAGATTCACTTGCAATGTTTTCCAACTGTTTTTCATTGTTTATCATGTATATTTACCTGTAGAATAGTTAGGCTTAATTTAAATTTCAATAACACAGTAATAAAAAGTCTATATAAGAATGGAAGTATATTTATTATAATAAGTGATTTGTACAAACATTTGGCTTGTCTATACTTTTTAGTTAAGAAACGTGGACAAAATGGCTCTTTCCGAAATTATACATGATAGATTCCAAGTCATCTTTGCCCGATCTAAAATCACAAAAACATCAAAAGAGCCAGCTATTCCATCTGTTTTTGAGTTTTCAGATAAAACAAATATAACTAATAGCGTTTTATCAATAGTCCCGCACCTTAAAATACATTACAGCCTATGATTGAATAAGCACTTAAACATGCTGAGATGGTTTGTTTCGCTGGCGGGATATTATTGATAAAAAGTTGTTGAACAATACCGCTGACCCATTGCAGAAACGTTAACTTTGTCTATGGATTTTATATCGTTTGCTTTTTGGTAATGCAAGGAAAACTTGAACTAACTTTCTGTCTAACAAGATACATTTTTGCCAATCTCTGATAAGGGACATCCTTTTTGTTAGCCAAAGTTTCGACCTGTGCGGGCAAAAAGCCCCTTTTTTACAGTATGGAGTAATTATACTGCTAATTTAAAATCAATATCTCCTTGCTCGAACCATTTGTGTTGCTCTTTATTACGTTTTAAAGCAGTTATTGATGCAAGCTGTACAGAACCATTTTTTGACCAGCTCATGCCATTGTGCTTTTGACGTTTGGAAACAATTAGATCATTCATCTTTTCACCTATTGCACGT
>DAOWNP010000257.1 GCA_030642545.1 Desulfobacteraceae bacterium
CTTGATGATCTTGAAAAAGGTGGTTTTATTGAGGGGATATTGCGTGTTATGGCGGCTATGGCTGGAATTAATTATATTTATGATCAAAAAAAATTGCTGCATATAAGAGATATTGTACAAACCCATAATGTTTTTACAGATACGAGTGAACCTTACTTTAAAAAAATGATAAAAAAACAGTCAAAAATTTTTTATGCAGACAAAGAAAAAGCAATAAAAAGCTTACGTAATTTGATAAGAGGTCCGGCTAACAGATTGACGGCAATACAAATTGCCGAAAGCATGTTGTTTATTGTTCCTGAGCGTAGTGATGAAGAAAAAAAGCTCTATGAAGAAATAAAAAAAGTGCTTCATGATAAAAAAACTCTTTAAGGAATGACAGGTTGTTGCAGAATGAAAATTTCTTTGGATAAATTTCTGCGTTGAAAAATTAATTTTGATCCTCGGAATACAACGACGTATGCCTGTGGTCAAAATAATTTTCCGCCTTGAACACAGAAGAAATTTTTAGTTCTGTGACAGCCTGTCGAGGATGAGATAACTATTTTGATTAAACCTGAAATGAAAAAAGTTCCTGGTGATAATATAGAGATTCAGCTTGCCATCTGGAATGGTGTGGGCAAAACTGTTTTGTGTGTTCATGGATTAACTGCAAATTGCAGGTGCTGGGATCATATGGCTCTAAATCTTTCGCCGGAGTATCATATTATAGCAATGGATTTGAGAGGTCGTGGTCTTTCAGATAAACCGAATAAAGGATACTCAATTTTTCAGCATTGCAAAGATATTTTAAAAGTGATAATTGATATAGGGGAAAAAAAAGTTGTTTTAATGGGGCACTCTTTGGGAGCCTCAATTGTAATTGCTTTTGCTGCCATATATCCGGAATATACAGAAAAAATTATTGTGATTGATGGAGGAGGGAAGCTTTCAGACCAGCAACTGGCAAAAATATTTCTAAGTATAAAGCCGTCTCTTGATCGCTTAGGTCAGGTGTTTCCCTCTTATGAAGGTTATGTCAGTTTGTTAAAAAGGTTGCGGTTTTTTCAGCCATGGTCAGAGACTTTGGATGCATATTTTAAATATGATGTGCAGCAAGTTGAATCAGGAATATGTTCCCGTATACAAAAAGAACATATTGCAGAAGAAATTGAAAATCTTACTAACTTTGATATAGCAGACTGCTATGCAAGAGTTTTATGTCCTGTTTTGATTCTTAAGGCATGTCAGGGGATACTTACACATGATGATCTTCTTTTACCTGAATATGCTGTAAAAAAACTTCGGGAGGAGATTATTCAGGTAAAAATAGAGAATGTTTTAGGGAAAGATCACTATTCAATTATTTTTCAGCCGGATGAAAAAAGAGATAGTGCTATTCGTAAGTTTTTAAAAGAATAAGGAACGAGAAAATTATTTTGTTCATGTTTCTAATATTTGTAAAGTTTTATAATGATAAATATTGAGTCTCTTAATAAATCCTATAGTGGTAACTTTTTGTTTAAAGATGTAAGTTTTCAGTTAAATAGAAGAGAGAGAGTTGGTCTTGTCGGGCGGAATGGGCATGGAAAAACAACTCTGTTTCGTATGCTGACTAGTCAGGAACAACCTGATTCAGGAACAATTATAGTCCCTAAAAATTATCGTATTGGCTATGTTGCCCAAAAAATTCTGTTTTCAAAAAATACTGTATTGGAAGAAGCAGTTCTTGGTTTACCGGATCAAAGTGCAGATCAGCATTGGAAAGCTGAAAAAATATTGGCGGGTCTTGGTTTTTCAAATAATGATTTTAATAAAAGTCCTATGGAATTTTCAGGAGGACTTCAGGTTCGTCTTAATCTTGCAAAAGTTATGGTTTCAGAACCTGACATGCTGCTTTTAGATGAACCAACAAATTATCTTGATATTACATCAATAAGGTGGATAAGCAATTATTTGTTAAACTGGCCTGGTGAACTTTTTCTTATTACTCATGATAGAATGTTTATGGATAAAGTGGTAACACATATAGTGGGTATACACAGGAAAAAAATCAGAAAAATAAAAGGAAATACCATACAGTATTATAATCAGATAAAGCAAGATGAAGAGATATATGAAAAAACACGTTTAAATGAAGACCGAAAAAAAAAAGATATTGAACTTTTTATTACTAAGTTCAGAGCAAAGGCAAGGCTTGCCAATATGGTTCAATCAAGAGTTAAAACGTTGGAAAAACAAGAAAATAAAGAAAAACTCAGCTCTATTAAAGCTTTAAATTTTGCATTTAATTATTTGCCATGTAACAGAAAATTTTTACTGGAAGTTAGAAATATTTCTTTTTCTTACGAAAATAAAGATCAGATAATTAAAAATTTTAATATATCCATAGGTAAAAATGATAAAATTTGTATTATAGGTAAAAATGGTAAAGGAAAAACAACATTAATTAAATTAGTGGCAGAAAATCTTGTACCTGAAAAAGGTGAGATAAAATATCTGCCTGGTGTGGAAAGAAGTTTTTTTGAGCAGACTAATATTGAGAGTTTAGATAAGAACAAAACTGTTTTAGAAGAGATTTTATACACGCATGAAAATATTGATCTTCAAAAGGCACGTAATGTATGTGGTTTAATGATGTTTGGTGGTGATTCCGCTTTAAAAAAGATTAGTGTTTTATCAGGTGGAGAAAAAAGCAGGGTGATGCTGGGTAAAATATTAGTTAAACCTATAAATATTTTACTTTTAGATGAACCTACAAATCATCTTGATATGGAATCGTGTGATGCTTTGTTATCTGCTTTAATAAAATTTAATGGGTCAGTTGTTATGGTTACTCATAATGAAATGTTTCTTAACAAACTTGCGACAAAGCTAATTGTTTTTCAAAATGATGAAGTGTTTGTTTTTGAAGGCAGCTATAAAATGTTTCTTGAAAAAATTGGGTGGGAAGATGAAGGTGAATTAAAAAAAAATATATTAAAACCTATTAATTCAGATAATGAATTTGAGATAGTTAATAAAAAGGAGCTTAGACGCCAGAGATCTAAAATCATTTCTCAAAAATCTATAGAATTACGGCCTTTTAAAATTGAAATTGAAAAAAATGAAACTCAAATAGATATGCTGGAAAATAAAATTAATTTATTAAGTGATAAAATGCAGGATGCTTCAATGAAACAGGATGGGGCATTAATAGCAAAAATTTCACAGGAAATTCATAATTGTCAGGAAAAAATTGATATCTGTTTTGATAGATTGGAAGATCAGACTGAGAAATATGATGCAATTAATATAAAGTTTGATAAAAAGATAATTGAAATTGATGATAAAACCAATAAGACATGATCTTGACATAACTTACAATTTGTTACATAGTAGTAAAAATATAATTATATGAAAGTAGTTAAAAATTAATAGCAGGTTTTGCTTTACTTGTAACTTTTATACTTTGTTATGTCTGGTATAATATGGAGTTTGTTGTGAAAAATCAAAAACAGATAACAGATCTGATTTGGGGAGTATTACTTACTATTGCAGGGATTGGTGTTTTTATAAGAGTATCTTATGTAATGCCCCAAATTGTTAAAACCAGCTCTTTTGCTTCAGACTCCTCATGGTTTATACGTTTTTCTTTTTATTTAATAGGAATTATTTTAATTGGAGGAGGAATTAAAAAAATTTTTTTAAATGCTAAATATTTTGTAAAGTAATAAATGTATGACCAACCTCAATATTATTAATCTCTAAAAAACAAAGAAATAATAAAAATATGTCTGATATTAAAGAGTTGAAATCACAGGCAGAATATAGAGCCAAACTTCTTGAAATTAATAGTAAAATATCTGAAGCAACAAAATTAGATGATATTATAATAGATTTAAAAGATGAAATTACCAATCTTTTTGAAGCAGACAGGCTGACTATCTATTATGTTGATGGTATTAAAAGAGAATTAGTATCAAGATTTAAAACAGGAAATGAAATTTCTGAAATTAGAGTTCCTCTATCTTCTGTTTCTATATCAGGGTATGCAGCATTTAAAAATATTCTTGTTAATATAGAAAATGTTTATGATAAAAAAGAACTTGCCGAAATTGA
>DAOWNP010000236.1 GCA_030642545.1 Desulfobacteraceae bacterium
TACAATCTCTTCTTCATCTGCACCTGTTTTTATTGTAAAAAAAATCACATCTTTTCCAGGTACAAGATCTCCGTCTTCAGCTATAGTCTTTATCCTGCCTAACTCTTTTACTTTTTCAGAAAAACCTTTTGCAACCATTATCCCATCTGCTCCACCCTCTATGGCAGTAGTTACAATACTCTTGTCCCAGGGATCAACCTTTACCCAAATCTTACGCATCTATATTCTCCCTTTTACAGTTTATACATAACACAAAAACATTGTTTCTTTTTAACCCAGAATTTTTAAAGCTTCTTCAACAGAACTTTTTCCATGAACAATCAAAGAGATAGCTTTTACCATAAGCTCAGGATTTGAATGCTGAAATACATTCCGCCCTATTGAGACACCTGCCCCTCCCACAGTTACCGCACCTTTAACCATTTCGAGAATCTCTTTGTCTGATCCCATCTTTTCACCACCTGCAATAACTACAGGTATATTACACCCCTCAACAACTTCACGAAAAGATTCTTCAGATCCTGTATAAGAAACCTTTACTATATCCGCTCCCATTTCATAACCAACTCTTGCAGAGTGCTTAATAACATTAACATCATATTCATTTTTTATATTTTTACCTCTGGTATATATCATTGCAAGAAGAGGCATGCCCCACCTGCGTGCATCATAACTTACTTTGCCAAAATCACATAGCATCTCTTTTTCATCAGTATTACCGAGGTTAATATGTATAGACACAGCATCTGCACCAAGTTTTATAGCTTCTTCCACAGAACATACAAGAGTTTTTGCATTTGGTCTCGGAGACAGAGAGGTTGATGCTGACAGATGAACAATAAGACCTATATCTCCGCCACTTTTACGATGACCTTCTCTTATAATACCTTTGTGTACAACAATTGCATTAGCTCCACCCTTTGATACAGTGTCTATAGAAACCTTCATATCTTTAACACCATCTATAGGTCCTACTGAAATCCCATGATCCATAGGCACTATAACTGTATTTCCGGTTTTACGATTTAAAATTCTCTCCAAACGAATCTGCTTTCCTAAATAAGTCATCTCATTCTCCTTAAAACACTCCAAAAAAATAATTTTAAAGAAATTCATTTTAAGCTTGTTAATACTGATAAAAAAACTGGGGGCTATATTGCTTTACCTGCACCCAAGCCTTTTAAAACAAAAAAAGCCTTGGGAGTCAATATTACCCACGGCTTTTTGCTGTTATATTTTATATGATTCAGCTTACCCAGGCATTTTTACAATATAATAATAAAAATAATATTTACCTGCGTAAAACTTCACCTTCTAACCCCTTTTTTTTAAAAATATATTAAACATTTTTTTAAAAAACTGTATGCATTTATTACATAATCACCTTTTTAAAGTCAACAATAATTTAATCTGAGTATTGTTTTTCTATTGTTACATAGGTTTTTATTTTAAAAAAAATATTTATGGAGCTAATCATAATATTGATCAGCATACTGACCATCAGATGTTAAAGCGTAATGAACATGGTCAAAATTAAAATCAGGGAGGACCTGCCTGCCGGATACACATTTTATATATCCGGCCTTTAAAATTATTCGACTATAAAATCACAGATCAGTTTAAAAACATCAGAAAGTTTTAAAATTCCTACGACCTTTTTATCTCTAAGTACAAGCAAAGACTGGTGGTGCCCAAGAATAAGCTGATGAATAGCTTCTGCTATACTATCGTTTTCATCAACATATTCTCCTTCACCAGGAGAATGCATGATGGTTTTTACTTTTATCTTTTTCGCTTTTTTTGCAAGAATCTCACTACTTTCATCCCATAAATCATAATGCTCAAGCATTGAGCTAATAAATTTATTACTCAAACCAAACCGGGACAAACCAAGTTTTCCTAAATCAGAATGTCCAAACTGGCTGTATTTTGGTTCCATAGCCCTTAAAACATCAAGAGCACCAACCTTTCCGGAAATCTGCCCGCTTTTATCATATACAAGAACAGCCTGATGTTTATAATTATACTCTTCTGAAAAATTTTTCTGCGAATCAAGAAGCGTTTGCATAGCTTTTTCTAAAGTATCATCTTCATTAACTGTAGCATATTCAGACAATGACAGTGAAAGTTCTTTAACTTTTTTAAATTTCATTTTATTTTTATCCTTAAATTTATTTTATTTTATAAGAACAGGCATTCCCATTAAAGGCCATATAATTAAAACAGCTACAACTATAAGTACCAGCAAAAGACAACTTGCAGGAATCCCAAATTTAAAAAACTCACCTGTTGTAAATTGTTTTGAATCATATGCAATAGCATTAGGAGCAGCTCCAACTAAAAGTAAGAAAGGCATTCCAGCTGTAACCAGTGACGTAAAAAGTATAACTTCAGGAGCAACACCAAGATATGGTGCAATAACTAAAGCAACAGGCAGAGAAATAGCAATAGCTGCTACATTCATTATAAAATTGGTCATTATCATAACAAAAAAAGCAATACTCATAATAAAAACAAACCAGTGCGAATCTTTAAAAAAAGAGAGCCAGTTGATTGCAAGCCACTCGGCAGCACCAGTTTGCCACAAACAAAAACCAATACTCATAGCACCTCCAAAAAGCAGCATAATATTCCATGGAATTGTTTCAAGGTCATTGATATCAAGTATACGCAAAATAAAAAAAAGGACAGTTGAAACCAGTATAATAGCATTTTTGTCAAGAGGTTTTAAAAACGGAACAAAAGATCTCAAAGACATGACAAGAATACAGGTAAAAATAATAGCTGCAGCAATCATTTCATCTTTGGTAATTTTTCCCATACCTTTACTAAGAGCTCTGGCTCTTTCTCTGAGCCCTGGTATAGTCTGCTTTTCAGGTTTGAAAAAAAACATGAAAAATCCCCACAGTACAAGAACCATTATCCAGCCGATAGGAAACATATAGTAAGTTAATTCAATAAAAGAAATATCCACTCCTATAATATCTTTATAAAACCCAAGAGCAACAGCTCCTCTTGCAGCACCAAGGAGAGTCACAATACTTCCTGCCCCTGCAACAAATGCCATACCCATGAACAGACCTTTTCCAAATTTAGTCGGAGTTTCGTCATCAGTATACATTTGATAAATTATTACAAGAAGAGGATACATGGTTGCAGCAACTGCTGTATGAGCCATAATATGGGTCAATGCTGCTGTTACAAAAAAGCATCCGAGATATATCATGCTGGTTTTTTCCCCTACAATAATCAGCATTCTATACGCAAGTCTTCTTGTAAGACCTGTTTTGGTAAAAACCATACCTATCACAAGTGATGCAAAAATAAATAAAACAGAAGGAGTCATAAAGTCTTTAAGTGCAGAATCTGCTGTTCTAATTAAAAACAAAACCTGAAGCACACCAATGGTTAAACTGGTAATACCAATGGGAACAACTTCAAAAACCCACCATATACCTCCAAGAAGAAATACTCCAATTGCTCCTTTGGCCTGAGGACTCAATACAAAATGTTTTCCAACAGGGTCTATTGCATCAGGCCATGATGGCGAATAGTTAACCACAAGAAAAAGTGTAATCCCCAATAAAAGAAAAAAAATACGTCTCCAGTCAATATTTGTTTTTATCAAGCCCATATCATGTGTTGTCATTATTTCTTACTCCTACTTACCATCCCCTGGTTTTTAATATATTTTCAATCTCTGCCTGTCTAATGCGTTCTTCATGTTCATGCTTTAAAGCATGAGCCTGGATAATTTTTTCTGAAAGAATATCAGTATCAGCAGGTTTCATAAGAAAGTCAAAAGCACCAAGTTTCATACCTGCGATTGCATTTTCTACAGTTGCTGCTCCGGTTAGCATAATAACAGGAATAAGAGGTTTCTCTTTTTTAATCTCTATCAAAGCGTCAATACCTGTAACCTCAGGCATATTAACATCTAAAATAATGACATCAAAATCAATTCTTTTAACGATTTCAACTACACCCTCTCCAGAACAGACTGTGGTTACAGAAAAGCCCCGTATTTCAAGTCTTTCTTTCAAAGTCTCGACAAATTCCTTTTCATCATCAGCAATTAACACTTTAATCTTCATTCTACCTCCTTAAGTCTAACTTTAAATAAAAACAGAGCTTCTTTTAACAAGCCATTAAAGAATGTGGATGAAATAATTTTCAGAAACTAAACTTGTCTTTTTATCCATCTCCTTGCATTGCTCAAACAGGAACCACTGCTTGAGCATATTGGAGATGAACAAAATCCTGCACCAGTTCCGTAAGTTATTTTACTCCCAACTTTACTGCGCTAATTGTCTTCTCGCTTCAATCTTTTTATATGCCCTTTTCATTGTTTCAGAAATCAGATCAATATCTGCCGGTTTTTGTAAATATGCAAA
>DAOWNP010000281.1 GCA_030642545.1 Desulfobacteraceae bacterium
ATTTATATATCTGCCACAGCAAAGCACCGGTACACTCTTTTTTATCAATTCCATTAAGATTTCCCAAATCTATAAATTTTTTACATAAATCATAGCTGTTATCTGTATTTAAAAATTTCTTTACTATGTATTTGTATTGATAATTATTTATACCAACAGGTAATACTGCCCAAAGAGGTATAAGCCCGGCAATTACTATAAACGTTCTGTAGAATTCCTCTTTTAATATGGTTTTTTGAGCAGAACCGGAGCTCTCCTCACTTATCCTGGAAAAATTATTACTCTTTATCTCGTTAACATCCATAATAAAAAAGCTGACACTCTGGTTATACTCTTTTTTACACCAGAGTTCAATTTTTGCAAATTTTTCCTCTAAAAGAACAAGTTGAGATTCTGTACACGCAGATTTATCAAGAACCACCCAGTAATCAAAATCAGAATGCTCTCCTTGTGCTAAGGTTCCTGAGCTTCCCATAATATATAACCCACGGATATAAAATTTCCCTGCAGTAAATGGTCTTACCTGTTTTGCAGTAATTTTAAAATACTTTAAAGAAAATTTAAAAAAACCAGAATCATAAAAAGAAATTATACCAAAAGGAATCTTTTTAGAATTTACATACCCTGGATAATCAGGTGAGTTTACATGAAGAAAAAAAGGAATAATATTAAAAAGCTCTTTCTTTTTCTCAGAAAGATTCCTGAAAAGCTCTCTTAACCTCAACACATTATAAGACACAAAATATTTTCTGGAATTTATCAAAGATTGTACTGTTTTTTTATCATCTTGTATATTATCAATAAATTCTTTATTATTCATAATAACTTAAACTTATCTTTTTATTTCTCACAAATTTCAATTTTTAAAAAACTATAATTATTCACAGATAAAAAACAATGTATAGAAAGGAGTATTTACAATATGGTCAACAAACCTTTTAGCAATACTTCCAGCATAGAACTTAACGCTGATAACACAAAGGATAATAGTGATAGTAATAGTGATACCAACAGCATAGAATTAGATATCATTAATATATCGGGTATACCTCAAATGAGCACGGGCAAACAAGAAGATACAACAGACACACAAACAGCAAAAGATAATCTTAAAATCAAAAAGAGTAAAATATTGATTACTTCCTTACTATTAACAATATTGATCATATCTATAGCAGTATTTCTTTTCTTAAAAAAAGACAAAAATACCACTAATGTAAACAAAGAAATAAATTTTTCAAATTACTATGTGATTTTGGATCCTGTAATAAGTACAGTAGGAAAAAACAAATCTATTAAACTTGTTTTAATTATTGAATGTAAAAATATAAAATTCAAGGAAAAAATTGAAAAAAACAGATTAATAATTTTAGAAAGTATAAAAAATCAAATAAAAACAGATCTGGCACAAAAGATGCTTGTAGAGAATAACCACGAATTATTTAAAGATTTTTTAAAGAATCATATAAACAGCCTTTTTAAAAAACCATATGTATCCAATATTTTTTATTCTGTTTTCCTTATTTTAAACAATTAGAAAAACAGGATAAAAAATATTCATTTTCATTCTTTACAACTTCTTTTTTAAGATTTGATTTACTATTCTATGATTAGCTTTTCCAGAAGTAGCCTTCATAACCTGACCTACAAAAAAACCCATTAGTTTTGTTTTTCCTGCTTTATAATCTATTACCTCTTTTTTGTTATCATTTAAAATTTTGTTTACCAAAACCTCTATTTCTGATTCATCTGTTACCTGAGTCAAACCTTTTTTTTCAATAATATCCCCTGGATGTCCTCCTGTTTCAACCATTTCTAAAAATACAGTTTTTGCTGTTCTCACACTTATTATATCCTGATCAATAAATTTTAATAATTGACTAAAATCATCAGCTGAAACAGAAATTTCTATTATTGTTTTCTTTTCAGAATTCAGCACCTCCATTAACGGGCCCATAATCCAATTACTCACAAGTTTTGGCTTTGGAAAAATCTTAATACAATTTTCAAAAAACTCTGCAATATGTTTGTCTACAGTTAATACATCTGCATCATATAAAGACAAAGCATATTGCTCTGTAAATCTTATTTTTTTAACGTCAGACAACTCCGGCAAAGTCTCTTTTACAGATTGTATCCATTTTTCATCTATAACAAGAGGCATTAAATCAGGATCAGGGAAGTAACGATAATCATGTGCATCTTCTTTACCTCTCATCGAAACAGAACGCCCATTTTCATGATCCCACAACCTGGTTTCCTGTATAACAGTACCACATTCTGCCAAAATTGCTTCCTGACGTCTTATTTCATATTTTATAGCTTTTTCAACATGTTTAAATGAGTTTAAGTTTTTAAGTTCTGTTCTTGTTCCTAACTTTTTTGAACCTTCAAGACGTATGGAAACGTTAGCATCACATCTAAAGCTGCCCTCTTCGAGATTCCCGTCACAAATATCTAAATAACGAACAACAGAGCGTAACTGGCGCAAATAAATACCAGCCTCTTTTGCAGAACGCAAATCAGGCTCACTTACTATTTCAATTAAAGGAACACCCGTTCTATTAAAATCAACACAACTAACAGGTCTTAACGGATCATGGGTAAGCTTGCCTGCATCTTCCTCCATATGTATTCTTGTAAGTCCTATCTTTTTTTTTGTACCACTAACATCTATTATCACATATCCATGTTCTGCTATTGGAAGTTCAAATTGAGAAATCTGATATCCTTTGGGAAGATCAGGATAAAAATAATTTTTGCGTGCAAATCTATTGGTCTTTGTTATATTGCAATTAGTTGCCAAAGCCATTTTTATTGCAAAATCCACAACCTTTCTATTTAAAACAGGTAAAGTTCCAGGCATCCCTAAACAAACAGGACAAGTATGTGTATTTGGCTCTGCTCCAAACATAGCAGAGCAATTGCAAAAAATTTTTGTTTTTGTTTTTAACTGAGCATGAATTTCAAGCCCTATAACAGATTCAAATCCCATTTTACTATACCTTTTTTGTAATTTTATACTTTAAAATGCAAACATGCGGATATAGATTGTCACATAATAAATTTCACAAGGCCTGCGGGAGGAGATAATACTAATCGTATATATCCGACCGATAACGCAGTGAAATTATTTATGTGACGGTCTATAGAAAGAGTGATTTTAAATTCAAACACTATTTAACCCAAATATTATCCTGGAAATTAGATAGATAACTGCAATACCTTGATAAAATAAATAAATAATCAGATAAGCGGTTTAAATATATAATTATTAAATTTATCTGCCTGTGATATAAAGTTTCACCCGACTCTTCAACAAGAGAAATAACACGCCTTTCAGCTCTTCTGCATACTGTTCTTGCAACATGAGCATGAGCTGAAGCAGGATCTCCTCCTGAAAGAATAAATCCTTTTAAAGGAGGAAGTTTTTCAGACATCTTATCTATCTTGTTTTCAAGATCTTTTGCAGGCTTTTCTGTTATCAAATCAATCTTTTTTGCAGAAGATAATCTAAAATCACTCGCAAGCCATGCACCAGCTTTTAGCAATTCAGACTGAATATCTATAATATCTTTTACAATATCACTGCTTTTATTGCAAATCAATGAAGAGACAACTCCTAAAAGAGCACTTAACTCATCCACATCTC
>DAOWNP010000055.1 GCA_030642545.1 Desulfobacteraceae bacterium
GTAATCGCCAGAGCCAAACAACATAATGAAGCTTGCTGCCGGATCTTTGTCCGGTATGACGGCAGAACTTTGGACTAAGTTATTGACTAAAAACTATAAAAATGGTAGTAGATATTGTTAGTGTAAAATCAGGTGATTATATAATTAAAACTAATTCAAAACTTATAACTTTTCATATGTTAAATGGAGAATGATAATATGTGCTTTAAAATAAAAACTGTTTTATTGCTTTTTTTTATTTTATTCTTTTCCCTTTCTGCTATATGCAAAGAACAAAAAACAGAAAAAATTCCAAAAGCAGTTATTAATAATCCTGTTTTTGAATTTCCTCCTGTTGTAGATGGTACAATAATAACCCATGATTTTATTATTTATAATAAAGGATCTGCAACTCTTGAAATTATAAAAATAAAACCGGGCTGAGGCTGTTCAACTGTTTCATATACGAAACAAATCCCTCCGGATGGAGAGGGAAAAATAACATTAATGAGTAAAACACAAGGGTATGGAGGAAAAAAGTATCATAAAAATATTCTTGTTGAAACTAATGATCCTAACAACCAGAGATTGACTTTAAAAATTTCAGGACAAGTTGAAAGATTTGTCAATATAGAACCAAAAAACGTAAGACTTTCAGGTTCTGTCAACAAAACTGTTATAGTAAATGTCAAAATTAAACCAAGAAAAAAGTTTCCATTTAAAATAAAATCAATAGGAACAAGAACCGGAAAATTTATAAAAATTGAACTTAATAAATCTGATGTAAAAAAAACCGGCTATACTTTGATTGTAAAAAATATAAAAAAAACAGCTGGTCGTTATTCTGATATTGTATATTTAAATACTGACAGCAATATAAAACCCAAAATACAAATCAGAGTTTTTGGAAACATTGTTAAAGAAGATAAAAAAATAAGAAGATAAAATTTATATTATTATGGATAACAAAATGCAGATGGAAAATATAAAAATAGTAGGCTTTGATTGTGATGGAGTTATGTTTGATACAGCAATGGCAAACAGGGCATATTATAATCAAATTCTTGAAAAATTTGACAGGCCCAAAATGACAGACAAACAGTTTACATATTCTCATATGCATACAGCAGAAGATGCAATCAAATATCTTTTTGATAATAATTCTGATTTGATAAACAAAGCCGATCAGTTCAGAAAAAAGATGAATTACTTTGCATTTATTCCTCATATGGAAATAGAACCGCATTTAAAATCGCTTCTTATACAACTTGGCACAAAGAAGTATAAACTTGCTGTTGCAACAAACAGGACAGACACAATGGACCGTGTTTTACAAGAGCACAAATTATCCACTTTTTTTGATCTTGTAGTATGTGCTTTAGATGTAGTATATGCAAAACCTGCTCCAGATCAGCTTTTAAAAGTCTTAAAAACCTTTAATGCAAACGCTGATGAAATGATCTATATAGGTGATTCAGAATTGGATGAAAAGGCAGCTTTAAAAGCAAATGTGAAATTTGTGGCATATAAGAACAAAGATCTTTCAGCTGATTTTCATATTACAAGCTTAAAAGAAATGGAAAATATTTTAAATTTATAAAATAATTAATTATGATAACAGATAATTATAAAAACAGATCAAAAAGTATAAAAAAAAAACCTCTGATTGGATTAGCTTTAGGATGTGGTTCTGCTCGTGGATGGGCTCATATAGGAATATTAAACACACTAAATGAAATCGGAATATTTCCGGATATTTTATGTGGATGTTCTTCAGGAGCAATGATAGGAGGTGCTTATGTCACCGGTCATATAAAAAATCTGGAAACATGGGCAAAATCTTTAAACTGGAAAGAGCTTTTTAGTTATGCAGATATTAATATTAAACGAGGCGGTGTTATAATAGGTGACAAACTTTACAACATGTTTGAAGAAAGTGTTGGTGAAATTAGTATAGAAGACCTTCCAATCCGTTTTGCAACAGTAGCTACAGATTTATCCACAGGCAAAGAAGTATGGTTTACAAAAGGATCGCTTTTAGATGCTATTCGGGCATCTGTATCTCTTCCAGGTCTACTTGCTCCTTTTAAATTTAACGACTCATGGCTGGTAGACGGAGGACTTGTAAACCCTGTCCCAATCTCTCTTTGCAAAGCCCTTGGAGCAGATATTGTTATAGCTGTAAATTTAAACGGGACAATTCTTGGAAAACACTGTGTGAATTCTGAAAACACAGCAAATAACGAAGATAACAACAGCGACTTATTTTCAGATAACAATTTAGACAATGGTAATGAGAGTAATGATAATATAACAAACCGATTTTCCAAACGATTGAAATCTTCTATAAAAACCGGAATGGAATCTATGGTTTCAAGAGTATGGCATGGTTTTAACAAGACGCCAGGGGTGATAGATGTTCTTGCCAGTTCTGTAAATATTATGCAGGATAAAATCACAAAAAACAGATTAAAGCAGGATCCTCCTGATCTAATCCTTAACCCTAAGACAGGGCACTTAGGGTTAATGGAATTTAATAGAGCGTCAGAAGCTATTAAAGAAGGAATTTCCTGTGTAAAGAAACATGAAACAATTTTAAAAAAGCTTGTTTATCAAAAAAACTAAATTAGGAACATAGCTGGGGAAGTTGTTTCGTTCATATTCCTTATATTGAATTATCGTTTTTTGATGCTTGTTCAATATCAATTATACTTGTACCTTTTACATACTCTTTTGTTTTGTAACGTGTAATATTCATCAGTTTTTTTGTTATCTGCCCCATTTTTTCAATTTGTTTTTTCATTTTACCTATAGTGTTAAAAAGAGAGTCGCTGGTATCCATATCTAACAAAAGCAATTCAGACATCCCTGATACATATTGAAGCGGCTGATTTAATTCATGACAAATCCCTCCTGCCATTTCAATAACCCCCTGCATTCGTTCCTTATGAATTTTATCCTGTTCCGCCTGTTTTCGCCATGTTATATCACTAACTGTTACAATTACCTGATCAACAGATTCTGATTTTTGTTTATCTATAAAACTTATCATTAAATGACCAAAAAACTCAGTATTGTTATATCGTTTAAAAACAGTATCAAATCCCAATATTTCTTTTTTGTTTTTCTCATGCTCAAGAGATCTCATGATTCCTTTAAAATCTTCAGACAAAGCAAAAAAATCTGGAAACTTATGTTCTTTATTTAATAGTGAATTGTCCATATCAAACAGTGCCAACATCGCAGAATTTACCCACTTTATCTGAAAATTTTCCAACAGTCCTATACCTATTGGCGATGATGTTAAAATATTATTTAAAATATTATTAGTCTTTGTAAGTTTTAAGTCAGATATATTTTTTTCTTCTATTTCATATTTTAACTGTTTATTTGTAATTTCAAGATCACAGGTTCTTTGTTTTACAAGATCTTCGAGATGATTTTTATATCTACTTAGTTGTATATTAGCCTGATTTAGAGAATTTGCCAGACTATATGATCTTAAAGCTGATGTAACACTGGTAACAAGTTTTTTTGCACTAAAATCTGTTTTAGTCTTATAGTCATTAATATCATACCGTGTAATAACTTCCTGCTCAGGAGATTGACCAGGCTGACCTGTATTTATAATAATTTGAACTATTTTATTGTTTAAAACCTCTCTTATTACACGAACTACCTGAAGTCCAGAATCCTCTTCTTCCATAACCACATCAAGCAAAATTAAAGCTGTATCAGGATATTTTGTTATAAGCTTTATTGTTTCTTTTCCAGAATAAGCACTTAAAATATGAAGTTTTTTATTTTTAAAAGAAAAATCTTTTAATACCAATCTGGTTATCGTATGGATCTCTTCTGAATCATCAGCAATAATAATTTTCCAAAAATTATTGTTATCAATTTTTTTCTTGTTTATTTTATTATCTGAAGGAGCAGTAAAAAAGATGAGCTTTTCATCGTTACTCATAAACAAACCTTAAAATATTAATTTTAAAAAATATTAACTTTTATTCAGACACTTTTTATAAATATAATTTTCTCATTATTTATAAAAACAACAGTGATTATGGACATGGAATAAGTAACTTTCCCATTAAAAAAAGCATGGAAAACCATTCTTTAATTGTAACATAAAATAAAAGATCCCAGTTTTTCTATTCTCATGTTTAGTATATTTCATTATTTTTATTTTTGCAAATTTATAAAACATAAATTTGCAAACTACCTTTCCTGCTATTATAAACTAAAGCTCATTAAATATAAAATAAAATTCGAGTAACAAAAAAAGCCGTAAGGCTTTTCGGATTATGAAAACAGCTTAATTTACAGCTTTTATTGGCCATACTTTTTTAATATAGTAAAAGTAAGTAATTTCTATTTACTTTTTTAAAATATTAATATAAGTAATATTTTGAGTTTAAATAAGTTTTTTAATATTTTATATGTACAAAATATTAAATTTGGTATATATAGTGTGAAATTGAGCATTTTTTTATTAAAGAAAAAAGAGACTTTAATAAAAAATCATAATGTTTATCTGCATCTCATAAACAAATTTTTCACATAAATAAAACCATTTTTAACATTCCTATACTTTTTTCGTATTATACCAAAGATATTATACGAAAAAAAGTTATAAAAAAGTTAGGTTTTTATTCATCAGCAATGCTGTTTTAAAAGGTAATATATGGGAAAAAAAGTTAATATCTTACTGTTTGAAGATAATAAAACCGATACTGATCTTATAACTTCCTGTATTAAAAAAGGTGGATTAGACTGCACAATAAATACTGTTAATAATAGATGCGATTATATTAATGTACTTAGTATGTCTCATACAGACATTATACTTGCTAACTACGCTCTATCTTTATTTAACAGTGATTCTGCCTTAGAAATAGCAGAAAAATTGCAACCTGATATTCCTTTTATTTTTATTTCAGAAACAAATGGTGTAAAATTTACCAAAGAAACAAGTAAAAAAAAATTCGCAGATTATATTTTAACAGGAAATTTGCACAGGCTGGTACCTGCTATTACAAAAGCTATTAATAACTCCAAAACATTAATTTATAAAAAACAGATTGAAAAACAGTTAAAAGA
The DNA here is from genome assembly GCA_030642545.1 of Desulfobacteraceae bacterium. Lineage (GTDB taxonomy): Bacteria > Desulfobacterota > Desulfobacteria > Desulfobacterales > DAOWNP01 > DAOWNP01. Next base: position 5,083 of record DAOWNP010000055.1, read on the forward strand.
AACTCAGGCACAACTTTTTCAGGCTCAAAAGATGGAAGCAATGGCCATTCTTGCAGGAGGAATTTCTCATGACTTTAATAATATTCTGTTTTCTATAATCGGCTACTCAGAATTGTTATTACAGGAACAAAGTCAGACAAAACAAAGCAAAAAATTTATAAAAGGAATTTTTACTGCTGCAATAAGAGCACAAAGTCTGATAAATCAAATATTTGTATTTAGCAGACAAACAAGCTCTAAAAAAGAACCCATACTCGTTGACACAATAATAAAAGAGACTGTCAAATTACTAAGAGCATCCGTTTCAACAAGAATAGAATTTAAAACCATAATAAATACAAAAAACCATCCTGTTTTATCCGACCCTACAAGTATCCATCAGATTTTTATGAATCTTTGTACAAATGCATGCCATGCTATGGAGGACAAAGGAGGTGTCCTTGAAATCTCTTTATCTAAAACAGATATGAAGGAAGAAGATTTAAAAGCAGAAGATAACCTGTCTCCGGGATTATATTTAAAACTTGAGATAAAAGATACAGGTACAGGTATTGATCCTGCTATTAAAAACAAAATATTTGACCCTTATTTTACCACCAAAGAGATTGGGAAAGGAACAGGACTTGGCCTTTCAGTTGTATATGGAATTGTAAAAAGCCATAAAGGGAAAATAGCTGTTTCAAGCCAGTATGGAAAAGGAACTATCTTTACCGTTTATTTGCCTGTTTATATGCCTGTAATAGATAAATCTGTAACAAAAAAAACAGATGATACTCAAATAGTAGAAAGCCTTAAAGGATGTGAGCACATTTTATTTGTAGATGATGAAATTTCCATAGCTGAAATACAGAGTACGTTATTACAAAGATTAGGGTATACTGTTACATATTTTACAGATAGTAAAAAAGCACTGGACTTTTTCATCAAAAAACAGGAATCAATTGATATTGTAATTACTGACTTTAATATGCCAAAAATTTCAGGCATTGATTTTTCTGAACAGATAAAAAAAATCTGCCCGGATACCCCCATTATTCTTTGTTCAGGTTTTTATGATGATTTCATGGAAAAACAGATAAAAAAAAACAGAATAGAATGTTTTGCAAAAAAACCTATTCTCTGTTCTGATTTATCTATAGCAATACGAAAACTACTTGAAAAATAATCTATATTTATTAAATTTTCATTTTATCCATATCCCTCAGTTTAATTTTTTTTTTATTGACTTAATCTGAAAAATATTTTCTATAATAAGAAAGAATTATTCTTATCCTTAAGTTATTTAAAAAGAATCAATAAGTGAAATATGCTATCAAAAATCAAAAAAAAGGTATTTTAAAAACACTTCCCATCAGAATTTAACTATTCTATCAGAGGGTATACCTTTTTGTTTTATAGTAATATTTAATCATGGGCTATTTAATACTGTTATTATTAGCTATTCAATAAAAATTTTTTTATTGAATAGCTAACACAGGAATAACAAAACAAAATATTTAAAAAATTCCCATAACTTTCCACATAAAGAACAAAGATAACAATTTTAAACTACTCTGCTTTTCTTATCCGGAGGAAAATGCGTAAATTTTTAATCTTACTTATTACATGTCTGTTTTTATTCTCTTTTTTTTCATGTGTTGCAAAAAAAGAGTACCTTTCTTTAGAAAAAAAATTTGATAAAACAAAAAAAGAACTTTATCTCGAAAAAAAAAGAAACAAAAGCCTTCAATTTTTATTTACAGATATTGCACAAAGAAATGATATAAGTTTCAAAGATTTACTGTCGACTATAAAAGTCATTAATACTGATTTGCAAAAAAACAATGTAACTCTTGAAACAGAAGTAGAGGATCTTTTTATTCAACTTAATAAAAAAGATATGATCATTGCCATCCAAAATATAGTAATTGATCAAAAAAAAAAAAAGAAAAAATACAGTGATGGAAATTTGAAAACATCTCTTATTTTATCCGGTTTTAACTACAAAAAAACAGAAGATAGCTTTACGATCACTTTTTTAAATTCTCAATTATTTAAACAATATATTAATATTAGCAATAAAGGTAAAAAAAAATTAAATAAACTTTCAAAAATTTTATTAAACAACAACAAATATAATATTTCTATCAATTCACATTCAGACAAAACTATAGTTGGCAGAAAATTAAAAAAAAGGTTTCCCTCCAACTGGCATCTTTCATCAGCAAGAGCTGCTGCCGTAACTTTGTTCCTTCAAAAATCCGGAATCCATCCTAATAGGTTATCTTCCAGCGGGTGCAGCCATTATAACCCTGTAGCTTCAAATAAAAACAAAAGCGGCAGATTCCTTAACAGACGTATAGAGATAGTTCTAACTCCCATACTTGATTTTTTTTAAAAATATTTTTTACAACTCAAAATTGATCCGCCCTATAAAAAATAAATCCTAAAATTTACTACTTGTGATCCGTAGTGTCCGGCTAAGAAATTGCAGGAAAAAAACAGACAAAATACGGAAAGTTTAATTGTTTTTTCCGCTATTTTAGAATAAATTTCTTGAATTTTTAAGTTTGCTTCACCAGTTTTGCGAAACTTGTTCGTGCCTCATTCAAACAATCGCAATTTTTTGGTTGCGTGGAAGTTATTTCATCCACGTTCCTTATCAAAGTATGCATACAACGAAGAATATTTTTATGAGATAAAACTAATAAAAAGGATAATAAATGAAAGCATGGTGTAGACAAACCATTTATTGTGTTGGTTGCCAGGTTTACTGGATGAAAATTTATTCTGAAGCGGATTAAGGATATTACATAAAATAAACATAGGAGTTTTACTCCTTTTTAGTTGAATTTAGTATATTATCTACTATATTTTATATCACAAAAAAGGAGAACTTTACAAGTAATCAAACACTATAACCTGTTGACATAATAGAAAAAACGGTGAAACTTCAGTGAAAAATTATATATGTTACTTTTTTAGTTGATTTAGTAATAAGGTTTTATTTGGACATTTTCCCATTAACACTAAAATGACTGTCAAGCCGCATAGTTTTAAATAATTTATAGATGTTATCATCTGCATTTATAATAGATAATACACCTTCTTTTGTACTCATAGAGTTGTGGGTTGCTATTATTACACCTATCCCGAGCGAATCAATCATTTTAACATCTGCAAAATCAATTATAAATTCATCAATATCTTCAGACTCTAATATTGACTGAAATTTTTTCCTTATTTTTTCTGCATTTGATGCAACAATATCTTCATTTAATTTTACTGTTTTGTTCATAATTATATCCTTAGAATAATTATATGATTTTAAGAAAAAGTAATATTTATAAAAAAGAATTATGTAAGATATGATTAATGAATAATTACATTATCTAAATTTTTATCATAAATTTATTATATTATCAAACAAATTTATGATAAAAATTAAAGTTATTTTTATATTAATTATAGATTTTAAAAAAACATCAGGTTGACAATAAATCTTTCAACATATAATTATTTTCTACAGGTAATTATAATATTATATTTTTAAACATTTTTTTATACTATTTAATCAAAAAACATGGAAAAAAAATTAATAAACGAAATAACAGAAAATATATTAAATGATCCTGATTTTGATATTATGGTCCATCAGGATATACTTTTTGAAACCATAAACTCAGATCCTGTAAATTTTATAACACACGCAGGAAGAATAAGCAGGAAATATAAAAGTAATAACGTATTTACATGTGCTATATTAAATGCAAAATCAGGAGTCTGTTCACAAGATTGTGCTTTTTGTGCTCAATCAGCTTTCCATAATACAGGTATTGCTGCTTATCCTCTGCATGATTGTAAAAAACTGGTCTCTTCTGCCTTAGAAATGGAAAAAAAGAGGGCAGTTAATTTTTCATTTGTCACCAGCGGACATACTATTTCAGATAAAGAACTCATTATTATTTCCGATGCAGTAAAACAGATAAGGGAACAGACAAGTCTTTCTCTTTGTGCTTCTTTGGGTCAACTTACACAAGTATCAGCAAAAGAGTTAAAAAACATGGGAATAACAAGATATCATCATAACCTTGAAACAGCAGAGAGTTATTTTAATAAGATCTGTACAACCCATGAATACCATGAAGATATCAATACGCTTAATCAGGCAAAACAAGCTGGTTTGTATGTATGCAGCGGAGGCATTTTTGGTTTGGGTGAAACATGGGCACAACGTGTGGAACTGCTTGTAACTTTAAAGGCGCTTGATGTAGACTCAATTCCCATAAATTTTCTTATTCCTGTTGCCGGTACAAAAATGGAGAACAGATCTATACTTCCTCCCATTGAAGCTTTATGTTGTATTGCCCTTGCAAGATTTATAAATCCCACAAAAGATATTCCAATTTGTGGAGGAAGAGAAAAAACTTTAAAAGATTTTCAATCATGGTTATTTCTGTCAGGAGCAAATGGACTTATGATAGGTAATTATTTAACAACTATGGGGCGTAGCGTTGAGATGGATATTGAAATGATAGCAGCACTTGATCTTAAGATAGAGTCAATTAACAGGTAAAAAGTAAGCAATTATAGATAATGAATAAAACGATAAATGGTTTTTGGGAATTTGATCGAAAGGATTTGATATATGCAGGTCATTTCCCCGGAAAACCGGTTGTTCCGGGCAGCCTTATTATGGGTCAGTTTATAAAAGAGGCAAATGAGCTTGGATGTTTAAAAAAAAGATATAGAATACGGAAGTTTAAGTTTAAAAAATTTATAGAACCCGGAATATATCAGTTTAATATGGAAATAAATTATGAAAGTATTGCATGTAAGCTTTTTAATAGATCAGAAACAGATGCTAAACCAGTAGTAGCAGGAATAATAGAGATTAATAATAATGGATTTGTTTAAAAAAATAAAAAATATTTTATCAGAGATTTTAGATATAAGTGATGATGAAATTAAAAAAGAGTCCTATATTGTCAGAGATTTAGATATGGAGTCCATAGATTTTCTTGAACTTGCCGTATCAATTAATTCAGAATTTAATATCAATGTAAAAGATGATGATATTTTCTTAAGAAATTTAAGAGAATATCTATTAATGTCAGAAGATATGAAGGATATTTCCAAAGAGAATTTTTTAAAGGAAAAATATCCACATTTATCAAGTACAAGAATAAATGAAATATTAGAAAATGTAGATATGGGACCTGTGCTTAGAGTGGCAGATCTTCTATCTTATATAAAATGGCAAAATGAATCAACAAAATGATGTTTCTGCTTTAATAGAAACAGTAATGATAAAAAGACGAAGTATAAGAAAATACAAACCTGATATTGTTGATGATAATCTTGTTTTTCAGATGGTTTCAGCAGCTATGCTTGCCCCTTCACCCTCAAACAAACA
>DAOWNP010000115.1 GCA_030642545.1 Desulfobacteraceae bacterium
GGTTCATCTCTGGTGGATGCTCTGAAAAAAAATCCCAGGGTATTTGATTCCCTGATTACCGGCATGATAGATGCCGGAGAGGCCAGTGGAACGCTTGGTATGATGCTTGAGCGGGTCGCAACTCATCTTGAGGAAAACGGTCAATTTAAAACCCAGATGATAACGGCTGCTGTATATCCTGTTATACTGCTGGTTATTGTAGTTGGAGTAGTCGCTTTTCTGGTTGGGTTTGTAATTCCGAAAATTACTCCGCTCCTGAAATTAAGATCCCAGCGCCTGCCTTGGAATACGGAGATGCTGATTACTATCACGAACTGGTTCAGAGATTACTGGATGCAGTTTTTTGCGGTTATACTTCTGATTTGTGCAATAATATTTCTGTTTTACCGGTCATTAAAAAATTTGAGGCACTGGGTAGACAAAGTCAAAATCAGGCTGCCGATAATTGGTCCTGTTCTCCATTATTCTGTTGTGGTTCAGTTTGCCAGGAACCTGTCGATTTTAATCGGTAGTGGTGTTAGCGTGATGGAATCGCTGCGGATTGTGCGCGGTATAATCCGCAACCGGGCAGCTATCAGGGTACTGGAAACAATGGAAGATCATATTCTGAAAGGAGAAAGTCTTTCCTCACCGGTTAAAGCGGCAGGACATATATTTCCGCCGATGGTCGCCAGTATGGTGGCGGTTGGAGAAGAGACCGGCAGCGTTGACGTTAGTCTTGGCATAGCTGCCGATATTCATGAAAAGATCCTGGAAACCTATATCAAACGCATGACCACCATGATTGAGCCCCTTCTTATTATTGTCCTGGGCGGCATTGTCGGTTTTGTGGCATGGTCTTTGATTGCAGGGATATTGACCATGTATAAAATATAGTAGCGGTATTTTTGATACACTCATAAAAAGTCTGAAAATACCTTTTTTGTTATTCCGGCTTTTGCCGGAGTGACGGAATTGGGACTTTTTTACAAAGCCATCATTTTTGATAAAGGAGAAAAAAATGAAAAAGATAGTGAAGGTTATTATTATTACCCTGTCTGTAATTTTGTTATTTAATCTGCCTGCCATGGCAAAGTCGGAGCAGATTGTCAACAGAGAAGACAACACCCTTATAATTTTTGATATAGTGATAGCTCGGCCGGCTGGTCTGGCAATGGTTGCCGTTGGAACTGTGCTTTATGCCGTTACCCTGCCGTTCAGCCTTCCCGGTGGCCATGAATCCGATGCATGGGATAAACTGGTTGGCAAGCCGGTTGATTTTACCTTTAAAAGGCCGTTGGGCAATCTTTAATATTTTTTTTAAAAAAAAGAGTACTGCATGCAGAAGATATTAAATAAAAAACCGGATATACCTGTTTCAATTAAAACGGTGGCAGAATTTTTCGGGGTTTCAATCAGGACAATTCGTACCTGGATGGAAAAAGATGAAAATTTTCCTAAACCTTTTAAAAAATACTCTACCCTCCGTTTTAAACTTAATGAAATAGAAGCATACTGGGATGAAAACAGATAGAATATAAGGGGGAATATAGAGGGGCACCTATTAATAAAGGGTATGTCAAGAGAAAAAACAGCTCTCCCTTGATTTGTCTATAGTGAATTCATCCCTGTTCCAATAAGCTCACCAAATAGCTTCTTCTTCCATTAATTTTAAAACTTTCTTTTTTTGAGCCTGTGCTTTTTTTAAAAATTCTACATGAGGTTTTTTTTCAATTGCTTGATTGAAAAAAGAGAGAGCTTTATCGTAGTCTTTTAATGCTATATAAACATTGCCAATACCAATTAAAGCATTTGCATAATCAGGATCTATATCTAATGCTTTTAGATAATATGTTAGAGCTATATGATATTTTTTTTTATTATAATATGCTGTTCCTAAATGGGTTAAAGGGAATTGAGGGGTTGCGTAAACATAGTTATTAATGAGTTTTTTAAAATGAAAAATTGCTGTATCCCAATCTTTTTTATGTAAATATATAATACCGATATTATTGTGAGCAGCTGCAAAGTCGGGTTTTAATTTAAGGCTTGTTTTATATTCAGACAGAGCTTTGTCAAAGTCTTTTTTTTTATAATAAAAAATTCCAAGGCAGTAGTGAATATGGGGATCATCAGGGTTAAGCTTTTTAGATTCTTCTAACTCTTTATATGCTTCGGTAAATTTGTTTTCACGCATATAGGCTATACCCAAATTTCTTCTGTCTTTTGCCTGTTTTATAATAAGACTGTTGTTTTTAGTACATGATATTATGAATAATAAAGATAATGCAGAAAGGAAGATGAATCTTATTCTCATTTTTAGTTTCCTTTAATATTATGTTATGGAATAATAATTTTTATATTTTTTTAAGTTTTAAAATATCAGCTATCTCTTCTGAAACTTTTTTTATAAATTTGTTAAAAGGCTCGCCTGTTAAAGGCTTCCCATGTTTAGGAACTTCTGATAGATTTTCAGGATGAATATAGACAGGTCTGTTAATAAGTCGAGGATCAGGTGATATTTCAAATTCTTTAGGGAAACTGTTTGAAAAATACATTTCCTGAAATCCTGAAAATTTTAAAGCGTGTGCTGTTGAATTTATTACAGCTGTTTCATTATCTGAGATTAAATTTTGTTTTTTTGCTGTAATGAGTCCTGCGAGTGTTTCTCCGCCATGGGTACATGCTATGTGTCCGTTTTTGTTTGCTGTTAGTTCCCAATCTATAATTTGTTGTTCTGAAACTTCAATAAAAAAAACTTTATTACAGCCTGCTTTAAGATTATATTTTTCAACAAGATGAATTACTCTTGGCATGGAAACAGGATTTCCTATCATAGCAGCTTGAGCTACACTTGGTTTGACAACCATCGGTTCAAATTTACGTTTTTTGGAATCAGGTTCTAAGTAATATTTGTATACAGGATTTGCATGACTTGACTGAACTCCGATAATTTTGGGAAGAGTGTTTATGATTCCTGTATCATAAAATTTCAAAAATCCGTTCATAATAGCTGTTATATTACCGGCATTTCCAATGGGAACAACAACAACTATATCTTTAAGGTCGTAGTCAAATTCCTGAGCTATTTCGTAAGAATATGATTCCTGTCCTAAAATACGCCATGCATTTTTAGAATTAAGAAGTGCAATATTGTAGTTTTCAGATAAAGATTCTACTACTTTCATGCAGTCATCAAAAACTCCGGGGATTTCAAATACAGCAGCGCCGCTTCCAAGTGGCTGAGAGAGCTGCTGGGGAGTTACTTTTTTATGAGGGAGTAAGACTGCTGATTTGACTTTTGGTCTCATATATGCGGCATATAGCGCGGCTGCTGCTGATGTGTCTCCGGTTGAGGCACATATGGCAAGAATGTCAGAAACATGATTTTGTTTAATAAGAAAATTGATATAGCTTAAAGCACTTGCCATACCCCTGTCTTTAAATGATGCACTTGGATTTTGCCCGTCATTTTTGTAGTAAAATTTTACGCCTGCCTTTTGGGTGAGAAAATCATTGGCTTTAATTATTGGGGTATGACCTTCTCCGAGGTAAAGAACAGAATCAAGAGGGATTATCGGGCCTATGAATTCATGAAACAGATAAATACCTTTTAATGCAGGTATTTTAAGCATTTTTCTGTAATCAAATATTTTTTGCCATAATTCACCAGGTATCTTTTTTAAAGATTTGAAGTTTTTATCATAAATAAGAAGTATTTTGCCACAATCAGGACAGGTATACAAAAGCTTTTTAATATCGTATTCACCAGCACAGTTTAAGCATTTATAATAGAGTTTTGCGTGATGCTTTGGAATTAAATATGGTTGTATATCTTTTGGGAAATCGGATATTTTCATGGTTTTATCTCTTTTATGCCTCCAAGGTAAGATCTTAAAACTTCAGGTATAATAACTGAGCCGTCTTTTTGCTGGTAGTTTTCTAAAATAGCTGCTACTGTTCTTCCAATAGCAAGTCCTGATCCGTTTAAGGTGTGTGGTGCTTCTAACTTTTTTTTGTTTTTTCTTCTTAATCTGATTTTCCCGCGTTTTGCCTGAAAACTTTCAAAGTTGCTGCAGGATGATATTTCTCTGTAAGTCTTTTGTGATGGCAGCCAGACTTCAATGTCGTAAGTTTTTGCGGCTGAAAAACCTAAATCTCCTGTACATAAAACAATTACCTGATATGGAAGTTTGAGTTCTTGTAATATTGTTTCTGCATCACATAAAAGGGATTCAAGTTCATTGTATGAATCCTCAGGAGTAACAAATTTTACCAATTCGACTTTATTAAACTGATGTTGCCTGATAAGTCCTTTTGTATCTTTACCATAAGAACCGGCTTCAGAACGAAAGCAGGGGGTATATGCGGTGTATTTTACAGGTAGATCTTCTTCAGATATTATTTCATTTTGATGTATATTGGTGACAGGTACTTCAGCAGTGGGGATAAGAAAATAATCTAATCCTTCAATTTTGAAAAGGTCTTCTTCAAATTTAGGAAGTTGTCCTGTGCTGATCAAGCTGTTTCTATTTACAATAAACGGAGGCAGTACTTCTGTATAGCCGTGTTTTGTAGTGTGTGTATCAAGCATAAAATTAATAAGAGCACGTTCTATTTTTGCACCTGTACCAAAATAGAGAGGAAATCTTGCTCCTGTTATTTTTGCTGCTCTTTCAAAATCAAAAATTTTGAGGTCTTTACCTATTGTCCAGTGAGCTTTTGGGGTGAAATCAAATTCTGGTATATTTCCTGCCTTTTTTATAACTTTGTTTTGTTCACTGTTTTTTCCAATTGGAACAGATTCGTGAGGTATGTTTGGAATGTTGAATAAGATTTTATTTAATATTTCTTCGTTTTTATTAAGGCTTTTTTCAAGCTCTTTAATTTTGCCTGCTACCTCTTTCATCTGTTTTATAATATGATCAGAATTTTCTTTTTGTTTTTTTAATGCTGCTATTTCGTCTGATACAAGATTTCTACGATATCTTAATTCTTCAAGTTCTGTAAGGATTGATTTGCGTTTAGAATCGTATTGGATAAAGGTTTCAAGATTTATATCAGCATTTCTGTTTTCTATTGCTTTTTTTATATTTGATAAATTTTGCCTAAGATACTTGATTTCGAACATAACAATACCTATATATTAATAAGAATTATTCAACTAAGTTTCAAATATATTTTTTTTAAGATAATTTAAAACAGAGCAGAGAGGAAAATTTACAACAATTTTATTTAAATAAGTAACATTTGTTGTGAATTAGGTCAATTAATAATCTTTGCAATATTTTTTTTTGGAATTTTAATTAAAAGAATTTTTGGAGATTAATAAATGGAGGATATTAAGGGTATAAAGAAAGACGCAAGAGAAGATATTTTAAAGAAATTAGATTCTATGTCTGAAGTTTTGTGTTTGAAAAGAGAGAGAGATGTCTGCAGCCGGCTTTTTGAATTTGCTAATTTTATGGAAGCTAAAGTTGTGTTGCTGTATTTTAGCCGAAAGGGTGAGGTAAATAGTAATAAAATAATTGAAAAAGCTTTGAGTTTAGGTAAAATAGTTGTTATTCCTGTTGTAAATAACGATAAATTTAATATTCAATTAATGAAAGTAACAGATCCTGTAGAGGATATGATAATAGATGAAGACAATGTTCCTCAGCCTGATATAAATAAATGCAAAAAAGTTCCTGTAAAAAGTATTGATATTGCTGTTATTCCGGGTCTTGTATTTGACGAAAAAGGTGGGAGAATAGGGGTTGGTGATGGATATTACGATAAGCTTATTCCCAAGCTTTCGGCAACAACAAGAGCTGTAGCATTGGCTTTAGAAGAACAGATAGTATCTCAGGTGTCTATGGATTCCCATGATAAATATGTAGATATAATTATTACAAGCAAACGTATAATATATAAAATTTAAATTTAATTAATGAAAAAAGATACAAGAAAATTTATTCATCTTCGCAATGAGATGGTAAAAAATCAGATAAAGGCAAGAGGGCTTATAGATGTTGATGTAATTTCCGCAATGAGTAAAGTCCCAAGGCATTGTTTTGTAAGTGAAGCTTTGATGGATCAGGCTTATAAAGATTTTCCACTGCCTATAGGATATCAGCAGACTATTTCCCAGCCTTTAATAGTAGCAGAGATGACTAAGGCTTTGGAGCTTAATAGAAATGACAGGGTTTTGGAAATAGGCACAGGCTCTGGATATCAGGCTGCAATTATTGCGGCTATTGCCTTTAAGGTTTATACAATAGAGAGAATTCAAGCTCTGTTTATGAGAACCAGAAAATTATTTGATGAGCTTAAATATCATAATATAGTTACAAAATATTCTGACGGGACATTAGGATGGAAAGAACAGAGTCCTTTTGATGCAATAATTGTTACAGCCGGTGCTCCAGAAATCCCATCTTTACTTGTGGATCAGCTGGCTTTTGGCGGTCGGCTGGTAATACCTGTGGGAGACAGGGTTTCCCAAACTCTTATAAAAATTTATAAAGATGAGACAGGAATTTATGAAACTGACTTAGGAGATTGCCGGTTTGTAAATTTAATAGGAGAGCAGGGATGGGATGAATAAAGATTTTTTATAGCAGGCAGGAAAAACACGAATATTATTTCCTGCTTTTAAGATTTTTATATGAAAATGATGAATTATGAATGGTAAATTATGAATGGTAAATTATGAATTAAGGAATTCTACTAATTTATAAAATACCAGCAAGTATTATTTCATTTTCATGTTTTGTTGTGCCTGGGCGTTTATAAAGAAAACAGGCTCTATTTTTTAAGTGTTTAAAGGTGTATGTTTCTTGTTGAATTTTTCTTTTATTTTTTTGTTAACATAATCAGGTACCATATTATCAATATCTCCGCCAAACCTTGCGGCTTCTTTAATGATAGATGAACTTGTAAATATCCATTTTAAACCTGTCATGAGAAATACAGTTTGAATATTTTTGTTTAATTTTCTATTCATAAGAGCCATTTGGAATTCATATTCAAAATCCGATACAGCCCTCATACCCCTTAAAACAGCAGTGGCTTTTTTTTGGGCAGCATAGTTTACAAGCAGACCGTCAAAAGAATCTATTTCGATTTTGTCTGAAAATTGTTTTAAACTTTGTTCTATCATATCTATGCGTTCATTGATGGTAAAAAAAGATTTTTTTGCAGGGTTATAAAGTATTGCTATAATAATTGTGTCAAACAGTTTTAAGCCTCTGTCTATGATATCAATATGTCCGTTTGTAATAGGGTCAAAAGACCCGGGATATACAGCACATGTTTTCATTTTTTTAAAGCCTTATAGTATATTGTAAAAAAGATGAAGTTGTTTCGACAGGCTGTTACAAAACGCTAATTTATCCAATTTCTGCGTTAAAAAATAAATTTA